>JBIKMD010000763.1:0-3514 GCA_044359465.1 Myxococcota bacterium | reverse complement strand
GTCCCTCCGTAAAATGCGGGCATAACGCAGCGCTAACACGTACCCTTTGCGGTAATGAAGCGCGTTTGTCTCGCAATGTTGTTTCTCATTGCCTGCGTTGACCGCAGCCGCGGCATTACCGGTCTAGATGGTGTGGACGACAATGACCTCGATGGCTCGAGCCAAGGCAACGGCGCAAGTGACCCGCGGCTCCCCAGGCTCACGATCGAACGCCCGGCAGCCTCTGTTCGTGGGGGCAGCGAGGTCACGATTGCGTTCAGCGTGACCGCGGGCACCGTCGCTATCACTAACGCACGCATCGAGCTCGCGCTAGACGGGCAGACGTACGCGCCGCTCACGCCAGTGGACGAAAGCGCCACCCGGCTCGTTTGGTCCGTGCCCGTGGTGAACGCTGCAAACGCGCGTCTTCGTTTGCTCGCAGGTGGCGACGGCGTCACGCTAGAGGCGAGCGCAACGACCGAACCGTTCAGTATCGATTCGCTTGCACCAAGCGGCTTCGTTTTCTCGCTCTTGTCTGCGTCACCCACGAACCAACCCTTCGTGCAGCTCGTCGTCGACGCCTGCGGCGACGCGAGTGAAATCGACTTTGCCACGCCGCCAGGAACGACGATTTCGCAAGGTGCAAATCCAGTGGCGTGTGCACCAGGCACGCAGATGGTGTTCGAGGTGACGGGAGGTGACGGCACCTATGTGTTCTCTGCCTCGCTAAAGGACGCAGCTGGGAATACTAGCGCCAGCGAGCAAGTCAGCGCGGTGTACGATACCGTTGCGCCAGAGCCACCAGTGCTGGTGCTCGAAAGCGGCAACCCGTCTGATACATTGCTCGTCCTTGCAACACCCGAGAGCTGCGAGCCCGGCTCCGTCCTATCCTTCGCCGGACAAGCAAGTGTCCCCTGCTCCACGATGGTCGGTTCACTAGCGCTGACCCTCGCCGCAGACGGTTTGTACTCTGATCTGGTTGCCACCGCGACGGATGAAGCAGGAAACGTGTCAGCGCCGAGCGCGGCGCTCTCTGTGCTCGTGGATACGATCGATCCGAGCGCTGCTGTGATTGCGCCGCCTGCCGTCGCGAGCGGTCTCAGCGCAAACATTCGCTGGATTGCGAGCGACACCAACTTCACGGACGTCGCGATCGACTACTACGATAACACCTGGCATACGCTCGCAACGCTGACGGCACCGAGTGGCAGCTACACCTGGAATCCGGTTCCGGTGTTCACGGGCGTAGGCCGTGTTAGGGTCCGCGCGCATGACATCGTTGGACACGAAACCACAGTGGAAAGCGCGGACTTCATTTTCGACAGCCTCGCGCCTACCATTCCAATCGGATCGAACAGCTTCACGAGCGTGACAGACGATGCCGTCGTCAACCCAGCCGTGGTGACCACGCCATTCGCTCTCTTCGACTTTCAAGCCAGCGACGTCTCTGGCGAAGTGGTGAGCGAGTTCTGCTTCAAACGCGTTTACGGCTCTGCGACGCCGCCGCCAATCACCTACCCAAACGAGTGCTGGCATCGTTTTGACGATAAACCGCTTCCAGACATTCCCGTGCCGTCAAATGCAGTGACCGTCACGGACTTCCCTTTCAATTTGGGGTTCGTGCCAGGTGACTTGCGTGTCTTTCTCTGGGTGCGCGACCTCGCTGGTCGCATCTCGGCACCTGCGTCGATCAGAACACTTTACGATCCCGGCGAGCCGCCCGTGGTCACGAACTTCTTCGCCACCACCAGCGATGCTCCGTGTGCGCCCGTTGCGCCGAGTGACGTGGTGGTGCGCGAGAACGAAGCGTTGTACATCAAGTGGAACGTCGCGTTTCCGCCTTCGTACCCCTACGGCATCACCGGCGCACCGCAATCAACCACGCCGGTGGGCGCGGCGATTGAGCTCGACTACACTACGAATGATCGCGACTACGTGGACATACCGGGCGCGCAGGCACTGCTCAATGCCAGCAATGGCGGCTGCGCACTCACCAACCAGGGAACGAATGCAGCGTGCCCCTCAGGCCCAAATGACCCCACGCTCAAGACCGGTTGTTTCACGTGGCCTGCAGGCGCAGCCAAACCCGCTGGGTATTTCCGCATTCGCCTTCGCGCTACGAACAACAAAGGGATTCAAAGCGTGCGCTCGACCGTGCCACCGCTCAATACCTATGATCCTGGTCCGACGGCGGCCACTGGAGATGACGCACTCTCGCGCCGTTTGGACTTCCGCGCTGGCAATCCGGATCCGGGGCTAGGCGGCAATGCTCGCGCGACGGTGCTCAACAACCGAGTCACCCGTGCGGATGCAGCCTTCGATATGGGTTCGTTTGCCGTGAGCTCGCGCGGGGTGATCTATTTTCGCGACCGCGACAACGGCTTGCTTTGGATCAATCCTGTCAATGGCAATGTCGAGCGGCTGATCCGTTTGGACGATTCACAGACGGGCCAGGGTGATGGTCAGGATTTGTTTGCAGGTGATGGCACCCCGAACACAGCAATCACTTTGCAGCAGCCCCACTTCATCACCGTCGACTTCGACGACAATTTGCTCATAGTCGACTACAACCGTGTTCGCCGCATCGAAGCGGATCCCGCCACCGGTCTGCCCTTGCGCATTGATTTGCTCATGGGCGGCGGCAGCACGACCTCTGGCCAAAATGTGTCACCCACTGCCGTTCAGCTCAGCAACCAATGTCAGGGCTGCTTCATTTCCGTTTTGCCGAACGGCGACGTCTTGGTCCCGTCGTGGCTCTACCTTCGCGAAGCCACGGGCGGCACGCTGTGGCACTACAAAGCCAATCGACCATCGGGCCCCGCAACCGCGAGCAATATCAACTACAGCGGGCACGGCGCATGGATTCCGCTCTACAACCTGCCTGAGCCAGCCGACTGCACGGTGCCAAGCACCCCTTGCGTCGACACCAATCGTGGACTCTGTGACACACGTTCCGATTCCGGCACATATAGACAGTGTCTGGGGTGTGCAGATGACGGCAGCTCCACCTCCAGTCTGCCTTGGCCGAGCTGCCCAACCGGCACGCGGTGCAACACCGACCCAGCGTCAGACAACTACAACGTGTGCGAATGGGAAATCTCCAACTGTACGATGCAAGAGCCCATCATTGAGCTCGACAATACCGGCAACATTTCGCGCATGCATGCCTGGCTGACGGGAACGTACATCGGCAGCCCCTGCTACTTCGGCCGTGTCACCACGGACGCACAAGGCGTTTCAGTCTCCGAATCAGCGCCTGCGGCACGCCATCAATCGGTGCCAGGCGCGCTTCAGGGCGGCGCCTTCTTCCGCGCAGGGCTCGATGGAAACACTTATTACTTCGATACCTTTGGGCTCGGTGCGCTGTACCGCTATGATCACGGCGCCGCAGGCACGACGGGCGCATACACGCGCATCCTTGGGCTCGGAACCGGCACCAGTGACGAGAACTGCGCTGACGGCACCGAGGCCACGGCGTGTGTGAGCGAGATTCAAGACGTGTTCGTCGATGCACTGTCGAACGTGTATTTCATGG
>JBIKMD010000762.1:0-3522 GCA_044359465.1 Myxococcota bacterium | reverse complement strand
GGCGTGATGAGATTGCGCACACGCGTTTTTACCAAGGTGTGGTCAAAGTGCTCCTTGAAGAGGACCGCGAAGGCACCTTGCGTGACATCGCGTTCGTCGCGCGCAACTTCAAGATGCCAGCCGAAGACTTGATTGAAGACTACCATGCGCGGATTGAAGTGATGCGTGCGACCTCGGGCATCGACCGCAATATCTTCTTACAGAAGGTCTATTTCCCCGTGCTCAAACAGCTCGGTGTGACACGTGCCGACCTTGTTCGCGCCATTCGCAATGGCGAAAACGCGTCCGGCGAGCTGATGGCTGGGCAAGTCGCCTAAAGTCCTCGTTTCTCCTACGCTTTCCCTGTGAAAGTCGCCATCTTGAGCAAAGCCGCCACCAGTTCAGAAAGTTCTTCGTGAGCTGGCCAGCTTGGCAGCAAGCAGAAGAGATCGCGCATGAAAGAGAAATGTTCGAGCTCGTGCATCCGAGAGCTAGCCAAGAGCGAAGTCTTGGCCTTGGCATCGCACCAACGGCAACGGTGAGCCCGCCATCTGCACCGGCCGACGTCGCCGTCATCAATCCGCATTTGGACGTGGCGATCGATCTTGCCCCGGCGGCGACGGCATCTTCTTCAGCTTCTGGTTCGCGCCGTCCGAAAGTCGCATTCGCCTGTTGTCGTACGCAGGTGGCGGCGTTGGCCTCATGGTGTTCGCGACATCCTTGCGACCAGTCACGCAGGGGTCTGCGAGCATCCAAGCCGGCATGAAGGTGTGCTCTGGCGCCAGCTTGGCGTGCGCGCGCAATTTCGCGGCGTGTTTTATCGAGGCATCAACTCGGCGGCGAGTGGCCCGGGAATCTTTGGCAACCTGCTCTTCACCGTAGGCGTGTTCTACCAGTTCGGCGGACGTGTGCCCGCGAACGAGGACGAACCAACATCACGACTCGTTCTTGGGGGATGAGTAACCAGACAACCTAGCCGTTACCGAACCAGAGGCGTAGCTCGCGCTTGGATCTCACATCGAGCTTTCGATAAATGTTTTTGACGTAGTCTTGCACCGTGCCCAAGCGAATGCCCAGGCGCTCGCTGCATTGCACATAACTGGAGCCGTCGGCGAGCGCGCGCGCAAGCTCTTCTTCACGCGGAGAGAGGGTGATGCGCGGTGAAAAACGCAGCGCCCGATCGATCAAACAGCGAGTGACATTGCTCGACAGTGGACGCAGGCCAAGGCTCGCTTCTTCAATGGCGCGCACCAATCGATCTGGCGTCTCTTCCTTTAGCAGAAAGCCACTGGCACCGGCTTCTAACGCCGCCAGAACGTTGGCGTCATCACCGAACACAGTGAACGCTATCGACTTGAGCGCAGGCGCCTCGCGGACGAGCTTGCGAATGAGGTGAGAGCCGCTGATCCCAGGGAGGCCGAGATCAACAAGCACCGCATCAAAGCAGAGATCGGATTCAAGAAACGCTTCGCCGCTAGCGAAGGTTTCTACGCGCTCGATACGGTCCGAATAGTTCTCGATCACCCGAGCTATCGCTGTTCGTGTTGCTGCATGATCTTCGACGAACCCGACGCGCAACCGTTGCAGATGCATGGTGAAGTCGTTTCAACACAGGAGCAAGCTCGTGGCAAGCGCACGTTGCACTCCATGGGGCGTCAGCGTCTAGGAAAGGTAGCCAGCAACTCGGTCGCTGCGAGCAGCTCGAATGAGCCGCCGAGCTCACCCAGGCGTGCTGCTGCGTTCTTCAAACCACCGACAGCGCGAGTGAGGGTCTGCGTTGACAAGCCAGAACCGTCGTCTCGCACTCGGAGCTTGATGCACTCGGCGTCGCCGCTCAGCTCGACGCTCACAACTTGTGGCTGCCCGTGTGTCACCGCGTTCCGGACGAGCTCTTGCGCCACTCGCAAAAGCGCGATTGCGCTAGTGGCATCCAGCACGAAATCGACATTCGCAGTGCATGATTGTTCGTAGCGCACGCCCGAGCAGAGCGGTCGGCATTTGCGCTCGATCGCCTGCGCTAACTCTGGGATCGACCGCAGAGGCTCAGCCCATGCGGCCCTGCGTGCGATGGCCGCTAGCTCGTCGGCAATCGTCCGCGCCTCACGGGCTTCAGCAGCAAGCGCAGGCTCTCTTTCGAGCTCTGCTGCCAGCAACGAGAGCTCCTTGCCAACAAGCCCATCGAGCACGATGGCGAGTTGCATGCGCTCGCGCTCAAGGCGCAAAGACAGCAAACGGTCGTTCAGTTGGTTGCGCTCGGCCTCGAGCCTCATGTCACTAAGTCTTTGGCGTCCAACCAGCAAGCAAACGATCGCAGCGCTTAGACCAATGGCTGCGATAACCAGGGCCGCGACGCTTTGGGATTGTAGACTGTACACTAGCGCGGCCGCGACATTCGCTGCGAAAATGAGCGCAGCGTAGCGTGCCGAAAACATGGGCTTCGTGAGGGCCGCGAACATGGCGTTCGAGGGTTGAACCAGACAAAGAATGGTCCACGTCAGACCCGACGCATAATGCATCCACAAGGTGGTGCCGTAGAGCAACAACATCTCGGCTGTTTCAAGGGCCAAATAAACGCGGCTCCATGATCCGAAGCGCTGATACGACACCAAAGATGCAAGCATCGCGAGCGACAGCAGCGCCCAATAGATCAAGCCGTCGCTCGCCGTGGCAACACCGAGGAATTGTTCGTGGCCGGGGAGGACCGGCGACCAAACGAGCACGCTACACACCGCGATCATGCTCAGCGTCGAACGCCAAGTGCGTCGCTTGACGTCGCTGAGCTCGGCCGCTGCACGGATGACTTGGTTCGCGTCGTCTCGCTCGAGCACGCAGGTGCTTTGATCGATGCGCAGCTGCTTGTACAGACCTGCCGCCCGTGCTTGTGACGATTTGCGATGGACTCAGTGGAACCACCAGCGCGCGGACAGCCCGCCCTAAAACGCGATGCGGAGGTCGCAACGGAGATCGTACTGGCGCAATCGGCTGAGGTGTTTGCGGCGGAGGCCGAAGCCAAGCGCCGCTCGTGGAACGGCAATGCCATCATGACCGTGATTGCGGCCTTGCTCATTCTCATCCCGAGTACTTCATCGTTCGCGTTGCGCTTCCTGGTGGTCACCCTCGGTTGGTTGATTTTCGAGCTCGCGTGCATCGCTTACGTCCGGCTCGGTCATGCGAGCAGGGTGTATCTCGCGCTCGACACGCTCGACGAAGCGACGCAGCAGCTCGTCTTGCTCACGCTGATCTACTTGAGTGATGTCGTTTTGCCTTCTCCGCTTTGGCTGATGATGTTCCTCCTAGCGCTCGGCTGGCTGCCAAAAACACCGTCACGAACGCGGCGGTCAATGATTTTTTTTATCACGGGGCATGCAGGTTTGGTCGCAGCGTTCGCAGCCTCTGGGCAGACGTCAAACGCGTCCTCCGCCTTGATGATGGCATTGAGCGGCGCGCTCTGGCTCGCGATCACCAGTCAGATTCTGAGCCAAGGCCTGCGGCTGCGCGCAGAGCGAGACCTCATTCGGACCCAGCTTGCAAGCGAGACCATCA
>JBIKMD010000025.1:0-12182 GCA_044359465.1 Myxococcota bacterium | reverse complement strand
TACCGCGCGTGGGGAAGCACTTCTCGAGATCGGTCCAGACCGCGCGCCACCTTTGTGTCTCGTTTGGTCGCTGCTCGAACATGGCGTTGTTGTAATGGAAGTCTACGGTATACCGTTGCAGCGCAATCATGCGCGCCGAGACCGTCAGCCACTGCAGCGCCAGATCGACTGCGCTCTCGAGCGAATAGGGCTTCTTGGTGTGGGTCAGAATGCTGCCGATGGTGTTGCCGCGTAGCACTTCCATCGCGACGTACGGCGCCGCTCCGCTGCGCCAATCACTGATTCGCGCAACGCCCGGGCCTTGTAAGGCCAAGCGATTGTCGATTTCCTCGATCAGCGAGGCGCGCATGATCGGGTTGTGCTCATCGAGCGGAATCTTGAGCGCCACTGCTTCGCCTGTGCTGAGGCTTTTGGCTAGGAACACACGTCCAGAGACGCCTTTACCCAGCACTCGTTCGGCGCTGAAGCGCTCGCAATAGGCAGCGGGGAGTGCTTGCTCTTCGCTCACACTTTGCCAGCGTCGCTAAGCGTGAGGCGTGGACTTCGCTCAGACAGAACGATTTCTGCGACCACCTGAAGGTGGGCAGCGCTGGCGAGGCCCGTGGCTGTGACCTTGGTGCCGTGCAGCATCAACAGCGAAAGCGCGCTGCAGTCCTTTAGAAGCGAGAGCTGCGAATCAGTGAACGGGAGATGGCTCAGATCCAAGGTGCGCAGACCCTTGAGGCTTTTTAGATGCTGCAGCGCCGTGGTGCTCACCTTGGTATTCGCTACCTCGAGCAGTGTGATGCCAGCATGTTGACAGGCCGCCGTGAACACTTGATCACCGATCGACGTCGCAGTCAGTGCAAGCTCGCGAAGTTTCGTCCATGCCCGAACGGTTGGCGCGAGCGCATCGGTGACTCGCGTGTGTGACAGATCCACACGTTCGAGCGCCAACGCAGACAAAGGAGCAAGATCGGCGTCGCTCACCGCGCTCGACGCGAGAGACAATACGCTCAAAGTCTCGCTCCGAGCGAGGTACTTCAAGCCAGCGCCTGTGACCTTGCAGCGCGCCAGCTCCACATTCTGGAGCTGCTTGAGCCCGGCAATGTTTGCCATGGCTGCGTCACCCACTGGTGCCCGTGCAAGCTTGAGCCGTTTGAGTGCGCTCAGCGCGCCAAGCGTTTTTCCTTCGAGTTCAGGCGCGTCGTGCGCGCTCAACCTCGTCAGTTTGGGAAGCTTGGCGAGCTCGGCAACAGATGCGTCGTTGATCGGTGTTCTGCGCAGCGAGAGACGTTCGAGCGTTGCGCACGCTGCGAGCGCCCTGAGACCGGTGTTGGTCACCTTGGTGAGCGAAAGGTCGAGACTGCCGAGGGCCGGGAGCTTTGCCACGAGGGCCGCACCTGCGTCATCAAAACCGGTGCCGCCGGCGTTGACGATGAGCAGCTTCGGCCCGAGCAAAGCGAAGCCCTTGCCGCTGACGCCTTTGGTGCCGCGCAGATCCAAGCGTTCGAGCGTGCTCAACGGTTTGAGATGCGCGAGCCCGGCGTCAGTCACCTTTGTCTCTCCGATCTTGAGCCGCTCGAGTTGTGTCAGTGCCTGCAGCCGTCGCATGCCCGTGTCGTCCAGTGCTGTGCCACTGAGTCCGAGGGTCTTGAGGCTCTGCAGCTTTGCGATTTCTGCGAGCGATGCGTCGTCCATGGCGGCGTACTCGGCAGAGAGCCGCCCAAGAAGCTTGCAACCCGCAAGCGCACGGTAGCCTTTGCTGCCGGCCGTGGCTTGGTCGATTTCTAGGTGCCGAAGTTGTGGCAACTTCGCTATCCACTCCAACGTGTCATCGTCAGCGGCGAGGCCGTTGAGGTTCACGTGACGAAGCTCGCGCAAGGTTCCCAACACGCGCAATGCCGCGGTCGTGCGTCTGGTGCCGCTCAAGCCAACGCCGCGCAAACCTGGCAGGCTCTTTAAGCACTCTAGGTCTGTGTCCTGCAGGCGAGAGCAGTAGCGCAGCGACAGGCCCCACGGCTTTAGCGCGACGAGGGCTTTGACTAGCAGGGCTAGCGCTTTGCCGTCGATGTGGCGATTGGCGGGTCGAACATACCACTCAGCCCCGTCTGGGATCGTTACCTTCGCGAGCGGCCCGGTGCGTCCAGCATGCGAGTCATGCGCGAGTGGATCGTGGAGAAACACGTCGCACATGATCGGAAGCGTGATGAGCATGTCCTTCTTTGTACCCGCTCAGCCGCGGACGCAAACGGAAAATAGGCTAGGTGATGCGCTTCACCCATCCCGCAGCTCCACGCCAAAACGGCGAGCGATCACAATGAGCTCTTCGGCGATCCGCGCGGGTGTGTGTCTCGCGGCGGCGTGGAGCGCGCCTTCTCGGAAACGCGCGCGGAGGCTTGCCCACTCAGCACGAGATCGCTGCAACAGCGCGACTGCATGGTCGAACGAAGGTTCTCCGTCGCGTGCGTTTTTGTCGGCCAGTTCTGGCGGTACGTATTGAGCATTGATCGGTGTGATTCGTTCTTTGGTGTCGATCAGCAGCGCATTTTCATCATGAAGGAAATCGAGCTGACCAGAATAGCGCGGACAAACGACAAGCGCGCCAGCAGCGAGGCCCTCGAGCAATGGCAAGCCAAAACCTTCGCCTGCGCTCAATGAAAAGACGACGTGACTCTCGGCAAGTAAGGTCGACAGGTCCACTTGTGGCTCGCGGATCCATTCAATGCGTGGGTCACTCGGGATTGTGATGTCGACTTCGAAGTGAAGAGGTGTGGCGCGCCGGCCCGGTACACGAAGCTTCAAGCGCACATCTTGATCGGCAAATGCCGCGCGAAACGCATCAATGCACAGCGCGACGTTTTTGCGCGCGTGATTCGATGCCACCACTGTTACGACGAAAGGCCCGTGTCGCGGCGCATCGAAGCTGTTGCCGTACCGGTCATCGATTGCATGCGGCAGAATGACCCGTTGCGCCGCTGGCACCCCGTTCAGCGCCAATGCGTCGTCGCTGTACTTGCTCGATGGCAGAAACAGATCGGGAATCATGAGCGGCATTTGCATCAGTAGCGGAAGCGTGCGTTGGCTTTCAAAGTTCATGATGACCGCGCGCAATTGACCTTTCAGGTGTGTGTGCCACTCGGCTGGCGCGGCACCAGTGAGCGCGAGCTTCGCTTCGGTGAGAGGCGCGGCGAGCAGTGCCCGTTTCAGCTCTTGATGGATGAATCCGGCGTCTTGCCGATCATCTGGGAACACCGCGCAGTCCACGCCTGCTCGCAGAAGCCCGCGCAGCAATACGCGAAAGACTTCTGCGACGGAGTAGGCTCCGTCGAGCCGGCCACGATAGTAGAGCGAGCGCACGCGACGCAGTATAGCTTGGATTGCTCGCAAGCGCCGGATGACAACGCTCGAGCAACTGGTTCAGCTCAATCTGTTTGCACGTCGCGGGCCCACTCGCGATTCTGCGCGTACCAATCGACGAGGCGCGTGATGCCGGTTCGTGCGTCAACTTCTGAACGCCAGCCAAGGATCGTTCTCGCTTTGCTGACATCGGCCCATGTCGCCATGACGTCGGCGGCGTGACGCGGGCGGTATTCGATGCGCGCTTGTTTGCCGACCTGTGCTTCAATGAGGCGCAGCGTGTCGATGAGCACCCAAGGTTCGTCAGAGCCCAGGTTGATTACTTCAAAGCCAACGCGCTTTTGTGCTGCGAGCACGGTGCCGCGAGCGATGTCTTCAACATAAGTGAAGTCGCGCGATTGTGTGCCGTCTCCATAAAGGATCACGGTGCGCCCTTCGTTCACCCATTGCACGAAGCGAAACAGACTCATGTCTGGCCGGCCCGCGGGTCCATACACGGTGAAGTAGCGCACCACGCTCACATCTAGACCGTGCAAGTGGTGGTAGGTGTAACACGCTGCTTCTGCAGCTTTCTTGGATGCCGCGTATGGCGACAAAGGCCTATCTGTTGGCAGCGTCTCCGAGAACGGCATGGCCTTCGAGTCGCCATACAAAGAAGACGTAGAGGCGATGACGAATTTTTCTATGCCATGGCGTCTGCACAGATCGAGCAGATTCAAAGTGCCAGTGACGTTGGTGTCGAAGTAAAGCCAAGGATTATCGACAGACTGACGCACGCCAGCGCGGGCCGCCAAGTTGATGACGGCGTCGAGCTTTTCACGCGCAAAGAGCCGCGCCATTGCGTCACGATCACAGATGTCGGCTTCGATGAAGGAGATAAGCGGACGCACTTCACGCAGGCGAAAGTGCTTGAGACGCACGTCGTACGCGTCGTTCAGATTGTCTACGCCAACGACTGTGTGCCCCTCGGCGACGAGCCGTTTGCAAACCGCCGAAGCAATGAACCCAGCCGCGCCGGTCACCAGATAACGTGCCATTGAAACAGGGTCCTAGCGCTGAGCGGCCGTAAAAGTCGAATCAGGCTTTCTTCGCCGGCTTTTCTTCTTTGTAGATGAACGATTCAATCAATAGCAGTACCACGCCAATGCTGATGGCGGCGTCGGCAACGTTGAACGTGGGCCAGTGGTAGGTGTCTTGCCAGTGCCAGTCGATGAAATCGATGACGTAGCCCATGCGCACGCGGTCGATGAAGTTGCCAACCGCGCCGCCAAACACCAGCGCCAACGCCCAGCGACGAATCGCGAGCTTCTCTGGTGAACGCACGTAGTAGTTCAGAATCAGAACCGACGCGACGATGCTGACGACGACAAAAAACGGCGCCCTGAACGATTCGTTTGCACGCGAGAGCAGGCCCCAAGCGGCGCCCGGATTCTCGACATACTGAAAGTCCCAAATCCCTTTCACCACAGTCACTGGCGCACGCGCGGCAGGATGGCCGCCAGCAACAAAACGCTGCCAATCAGTCTGCTCGCCAAAGCTGTGGGTCAGGTTTTTGATCGCATAGAATTTCGTGAGCTGATCCGCGATCACCGAAATGACGGTGACAACGGACAGAAACGGAAGCCGTTTGATCAGCATATCTTTGAAAGACTCGTTAGGGGCTGCACTCATTGTAGCTTCCATCACACCTTCTTCACCACGGCATCGCAGCGAGCGCAAAGCGTTGGGTGCGCTGTGCTGTTGCCGACATCCGTTCTATAAGTCCAGCAGCGCTCGCATTTCGTGCCGTGCGCCTTCTCGACCGTGACTTTGAGATCGCCCGCCGCAAGCGCGACTTCGCTGACAATGAAGTACGCGGCGAGGTCTTTTTCGTACCGTTTGAGGACCGGCTCATTCGATTGCACGACGACGCGCGCTTCGAGACCGCTGCCGATCACTTTCTTCTGGCGCTCTTCTTCGAGCGCCTTCATGGCGACCTCACGTACCGAGCCGATCGCTGCAAAGTCTGCGGCCAGCTTTTCATCGAGCCACGCTGGGCGATCCTTGGGCATATCTGTGAGGTGCACAGACGTTGGCATGCCGTCTTTCTTCGGCAAGAAGCGGTAGGCCTCCTCTGCCGTGAACGCGAACACTGGCGCTACGAGGCGCACGAGATCGTGGGTGATGTTCCACAGCGCGGCCTGTGCGGAGCGACGCAGCGGTGAATCTGCGGCATCTACGTACAAACGATCTTTGAGAACATCCAAGTAGAACGCGCTCAGGTCTACACTGATGAACTCGTTCAGCGTGTGGAAGACTTGGTGGTATTCGTAGCTCTCGTACGCTTTGCGCAAACGGCGCGAGAGCGTCTCGCTCAAGTGCATCGCGTAGCGATCGAGCACGTCGAGGTCTTTGGGTGACGCGTCATCACCCGTCCTCGCTGCGTGCGCTTTGGGATCGAAGTCGCCAAGGTTGCCGAGCAAAAAGCGCAAGGTGTTGCGGAATTTTCGGTACGCGTCAGAGAGCCGCGTGACGATCTCGTTCGAGATGCGAATGTCTTCTCGGTAGTCCTCTGAGGCGACCCACAGGCGGATTGTCTCGGCACCGCTCTTGGCAATGACTTCCGCGGGATCCACGTAGTTGCCCTTGGACTTCGAGATCTTTTTGCCCTGACCATCGACGACGAAGCCGTGCGTGAGGACCGCTTCATAGGGCGCACGGCCTTCGGTGCCCACGGAACAGAGCAAGGAAGAGTGGAACCAGCCGCGGTGTTGATCCGAGCCTTCCAGATACAAATCCGTCTTGCGCAGGCCTGGGCGATCGGCGGCTTTTTCATACACGCCGTTGAACGAGACGCCGGACTCGAACCACACGTCCAAGATGTCGGTCTCTTTTTGGAACTCGGCGCCGCTGCACTTGGAGCATTTGGTTCCCGCGGGCACGAGGTCTTGAACCGAGCGTGCCCACCAAGCGTCGCCCCCTTCTTTTTCGAAGATGCCAGCGATGTGGCGCATGAAGTCGCCGCTGAGCAGCGGGGTTTCGCACGCTTTGCAATAGACCACGGGGATGGGGACGCCCCACACGCGTTGCCGGCTGATGCACCAGTCGGGACGACCGGCGATCATATTGTAGATGCGGTCGCGTCCCCACGATGGGATCCACTTCACACGATCGATCTCGGCGAGCGCCTTCTTGCGAAGATCGTTGTTCTCCATGCTGATGAACCACTGCGGCGTGGCGCGGAAGATCGCTGGCGTGTGCGTACGCCAGCAGTGCGGGTAGCTGTGCGTCAGCTTGTCTTCTGGTGAGCTGAGCAAACGGTCTGCAGCGTCTAGATCCGCCACAATGATGGGGTTGGTCTTGAAGATGTGACCGCCCGCATACTTGCCTGCTTCCTTGGTGAAGATGCCTTTGCCGTCGACTGGCGCGAAGGGCGGCAAGCCGTACTTCGAGCCGATCACAAAGTCGTCGGGACCATGGCCTGGCGCCGTGTGCACCAAGCCGGAGCCGCTTTCGAGCGTGACGTGCTGGCCAAGCAAGGTCGGGATCTTGCGCTCAGCAAAAGGGATAAAGGGATGCTCGCTCACGAGACCCGCGAGATCTGCGCCTTTGACCGCTGGAGACAAAGCGAGAAGCTCAGCACCGGCGGCTTTGGCCACACCTTCGGCCAACGCGGCTGCAACGAGCACCGCTTCCGTCACGCCTTTGCGATTCTTGATCTTGGCGAGCACATAATCTGCTTCTGGCAGCACACTGACCGCGAGTGATGCTGGAAGCGTCCAAGGCGTCGTTGTCCAGATCAGCGTGTAGGCGCTCAGTCCCTTTGCGAACTCCGCGAGCGCAGCCGGCAAACCTTCATGCACCGGGTACTTCACGTAGATCGAAGGCGAGGTGACGTTGTCGTACTCGACCTCGGCTTCTGCCAGCGCGGTTTCTGCGGCCCAGCTCCAGTGCACTGGCTTGTGACCGCGCACGAGTGAACCTTTGTCCACGAACTTAGCGAGCGTGCGGGTGATCGCCGCTTCGTAGTCTTTGTTCAGCGTGAGATACGGTTTTTCCCACTGCCCGAACACGCCGAGGCGTACGAAACCTTCGCGCTGCACGTCGATCCATTTACGCGCGTATTTCTCGCAAGCCGCGCGCTTTTCGATGGTGGTGAGCGTGTGTTTTTTCTCGCCGAGCTCTTTGTCGACTTGGTGCTCGATCGGAAGACCGTGCGTATCCCAACCCGGGATGTACTCAACCTTCCAGCCGGTCATCGAACGGTACTTCACCGTGATGTCCTTGAGGATTTTGTTGAGCATGTGGCCGTGGTGAATGGTGCCGTTGGCGTACGGTGGGCCGTCGTGCAGGCGGAATTCCGGGTGCGCGGCGTTCTTCTTCAGAATCGCTTGGTAAATCTGCTCGTCATTCCAGCGCTTGATTTGCTCGGGCTCGCGCAGGTGAAGATCGGCTTTCATGGGAAAGTCGGTTTGCGGGAGCCGGATGGTCGTTTTATAGACGCTCTGCGGCTTCTTTTGCGGGGCGGGATCCGTACTCATAAGGAGCGAGACGCTAGCACCGAACGCGCGGGAATGGCGAGCGTTTCGGCCTCAATACGCGGTAACGACGGCGCCGCTCTGCAAAGTGCACTGACCAGTCGAGAGGGTACCGCCGGTGCGGATGATTTGTGCCGCCGCTGGTTCCTCGTAGACGCCGGCAAGCTCGATGCGCAGCATGCGTTCCATCGCTTGGTCGAGGCGCGTGATGTAATAACACGGAATGTGCGGCTCTTGGTGTGCTTCGCCAATCCCGGAGTCGTCGGTCAGGAAGAGGTAGCGGCCGCCCGTGACCTGCGCCGCGTCGCGCATCATCGCTTCGGCTGAATCGTTGATACCGCTCGAGGCGATTGGATAGATATGAACGCCGAGCCCGCGCGCGGTTTTGAGGTGTCCTTCCACGAGCTGCTGTTTTCCGGAGTGATATTCGGCATCGGCAATCCAAAAGGCGACGCGCGCATCGGCTTGCCAACTGAGCTTGGTGAGCTTGTCTAAACCCGAGTGGACCGCTTCTGGCCAATCACCGCCGCCGCCGGCGTACTCTGCCTCAAGGTTGGTTTCGAGCGCAGCGAGCGAGTCAAAATCAAACTCGCGCGTCTCATACGAGTCGCCTTTATCCTTATAGGCCACAAGCGCAAAGCGAAGGGCGACTTGGGGATAGGCGGCGGCCACACGCTTCGCGATACCGTCTACCTCGGCCTTCAAGTAGCTGAGCTCGTCGCCCATGCTTCCTGTGGTGTCGATGAGGAACGCAAGGTCGAGCGAAGCGGGTGCTTGCGCCGTCGTCTCGGCCAGCGTCAGCGTGACCTTCTTGTCTGCTTTCATATAATCGACGGCGCTCACTGCGTGCGACGCGGTCTTCGTCCCAAGCGACGCTTCGACGCTGAGCGCCGCACCGGCAGGGGCGCCATCCCAACTTGGAAACAACAGTGTTCGGCCTTCACCTCGGGTGACCGTCTCAAACACGCTTTGCCCGGCAGCGAGCAATTTCACCGTAGCGCCAGGCAGGGCCTTGCCTGCGGCGTCTTTGACCTCAACGTTCAGTGCGTCTTCGCGGTTGATCTCGAGCGGCGCAATGACGCCGCTGCGCGTTTTTAAATAGTCGCGAAAGAACATGAAATTGAGGTTGTCATCCCAGGTGCCGGCGGTGAGGAGACCGGACTGCGCGCCAGGAGTCTCGCTTGGCGGCAAACCCATGGGGTCCGCGCCAACGACCGGGCTTGGTGACTCTGGGGCAGGGGCACTCGGCGGAGCGGAGAACTCACCGCTGCTCGCGTCCGAAACCGTTTTCGATCGTTCGGGCGAGGCGCTGGCGCACGCGTTCAGAAGTACGAACAAAACCAGGGGCATATAGCGCATGACGAGGTCTCCAAAAGAACGAGATGAAGCTTGCCGAAAGCAACGCTTGTGCCAAGGGCCTATTTTCAGGGGATTTCGGCCCAGTGTGACCCTCGGAACGTAGGGGGCTACGACATAGATGTCCCATTTTCCTTGATAAATGTGGCCGGGTCGGCCAAACCACCCAGCGTTTTGGTTCGTAGTGCAGCAGGAGGGCTTTCAATGTTTGGTGCGCAACAGTTCGACGTGATTATTGCCGGTGGTGGGCTCGCGGGGGCGTCGGTCGCAGCCGCGCTCGGAGAGTTCGGTTATCGCGTTCTCATTGTCGAGCCAGGTCTGGATAACACAAAACGCCTCGCGGGTGAGCTGATTCATCCACCGGGAGCGAACGATCTGGCTGACTTAGGTCTGCTTGCGGGTCTCGAAAACGCGGGCGGCGTTCCGGTGTACGGCTTCGCGGTCTTTGCGCAGAATCAAAAAGACAAAATCAGCGCCAAGAAGGGCAGCGTGCTCACAGACAGCGGCGCCTTTGTGCTTCCGTACACCTCGGTTGATGGCATGCGCATGCAAGGTCACGCGAGCGAACACGCGAGCATGACCAAATCCATGCTCTCGCAAGTCGAGAAGCTCCCGCACGTGACCGTGTGGAAGGGCGCGCGCGTCACCGCGGTGGATGTGTCGAGCAACGAGTACGCGCTCGTCACCATCGTCAAAGGCAAACGCGAGTTGCAATTGCGTCCGCAATTGCTCGTGGCGGCCGATGGTCGCACGTCGAACATTCGTAAGATGGCGGGCATTGAGGATGATCGTACGCGTCTGTCCACCATGGTGGGCTACGTATTGAAGGGTGGGCGCCTCCCGCATCCTGGTTTTGGTCACGTTTTCGTGGGTGGTCCGTCGCCTGCGCTCGCTTACCAAATCGCGCCAAATGAAGTGCGCGTGATGTTCGACATTTTGGACAATCCTGACGGGGCGAAGGCAATTGAGCGCGATCCGTCCTACCTCGAGCCGATTCCCGAGCCGCTGCGCAGCGACATCAAAGAAGCCATGCGAACGCAGCAAGCGCTGGTCTCTGCGAACTACACGATCCAGCCGCACACGCTCACCAAAGGACGCCTCGTGTGCGTGGGTGATGCCGGCGGTTGCTGCCATCCGCTCACTGCGACCGGTATCAGCGTATCTACGCGTGATGCCATCCGTTTGCGCCAAGCGATTCGCGATACAGAGGGGAATCTGAACCTCGCGCTGCGCCGCTACGCCTTCTTGCGTGAAGGTCCCACGCGGACGCGCATGGCACTCGCTGAAGCGCTCTATCGCTGCTTCAGCGAACGGACGCCGGCCATGGAGCTGCTGCGCATGGGCGTGCTTTCATACTGGCATCACAGCAAGAGCGGCCGCGCGGCCTCGCTCGGTTTGCTCTCGACCTACGAAGGCCGCATGAGCGTGATGGCGCGGCAGTATGCGCGTGTTGTGGGCTACGGTTTGATCGAGCTCGTCCGCTTGTCCAAGAGCGACGTTGGCAGCAAACGTGAAGCTGTGGTGGGCCTTGGCGCGGCAACTAGCAAGTACGTTCTTGAAGCGATCAAGGGCTTGTTCGACGGCGTCTACATTCCAAAGACGCCGCAAGACGCGCGTCACTACGTGAAGACCAGCGTCAAGAACACGATCAAGAGCAACCTCAAAGTCGCGTGAGCGAGACCGTTGCCGTCATTGGGCTCGGCTATGTTGGGCTTCCCGTCGCGCTCGCCTGCGCGAAACACTTCACCACGATTGGTTTCGATATCGACGCCGCGCGGATTGCCGAGCTGCGATCTGGCGTGGATCGCAATGGCGAGACCGACGCTGCCGCGCTGAACAGCAACATCGCGTTTGCTGCGGATCCTGCCGCGCTCAGCAAGGCATCGTTTTTCATCGTGGCGGTGCCCACGCCGGTAGACATCGACAACCGTCCAGACATGCGCGCGCTGCTCGGCGCGTGTGAGCTCGTTGGTAAGGCAATGAAGCCCGGTGCGTGTGTGGTGTTCGAATCCACGGTGTATCCGGGGCTCACCGAAGAGGTGTGCGGTCCCTTGCTCGCGAAGGTGTCGGGCCTGCGCGAACACGCCGACTTCACGCTCGGTTACTCGCCGGAGCGGATCAACCCGGGTGATCACGAGCATGCGCTCGAAAAGATCACGAAGATTGTCGCCGGTGAAGACCGAGCAACGCTAGAGCGGGTTGCCGCCGTGTATGAACGTTTTGTCACGGTGGGTGTGCACCGCGCTGAGTCGATTCGTGTGGCAGAGGCCGCGAAGGTCATTGAGAATACCCAGCGCGATCTCAATATTGCGCTCATGAACGAGCTGGCGATCATCTTCGACAAGCTTGGGATTCGCACCCACGACGTGCTTCGCGCCGCAGGCACCAAGTGGAATTTTTTGCGTTTCACACCGGGGCTCGTGGGTGGTCACTGCATTGGGGTCGACCCGTATTATCTGACGACCAAGGCCGAACAAATTGGCTATCAGCCGCAGGTGATCCTTGCGGGCCGTCGGATCAATAACGGTATGGGTGCGTTCGTCGCGCAGAAGTGCGTGAAGATGCTCGTTGAGCAAGACGTACGCCTCAAACACGCCCGGGTTGGTGTGCTCGGTCTCACGTTCAAGGAGAACGTGAGTGATCTGCGCAACAGCCGCGTGCCGGACATCGTGCGCGAGCTCGCAAGTTTTGGTGTAAAGAGTTTCATACATGACCCGCTTGCCGATGCTGGTCTCGCCGAGCACGAGTACGGTCTCACGCTGAGCCCGCTTTCGGAGTTCACGCAGCTCGATGCGTTAATCCTCGCCGTATCGCACAAAGAATTTTTGCACGCAGGTGCCGCACCGTTGCTCAAGATGCTGGCTGCGGGCGGCGTGTTCATTGACGTGAAGAGCGCGTTTTCGCCTGCCGACTTTCCGCGCTACTGGAGCCTCTAGCCTCGGTCCTAAGTGGTGGGCTTCTTCATGAACC
>JBIKMD010000024.1:0-12186 GCA_044359465.1 Myxococcota bacterium | reverse complement strand
ACCGTTGAGGCTCAGCCTGCCGGCACGAGACAAGACTCTGGACCAACGGGAACGACTGGCCCCACGGGAACGACTGGTCTGAGCTTCCAAGCGAGTGTTGAACAAGTCGTCGCTCCCGGAAGCCACTCCGCTATTCTGACAGTAGTCTCCGCGCAACCGCTCACTGCGCATGTTGCAATTGCCTTTTCGTCACCTTTTACAAGCGAGAGCGATGGCACATTCGTTTGCAGCTTGGGACTGTGCGAAGCCGATGTCGTTCTAACCACGGATCAGCCCGTGCAGAGCCTGACTTGGCGCTACGCTGCGTCTCGCGCACTCGCTGATGCAGGCTTCATTGTCACTGTGAGCGCTCCTGGCATGGCGACTATTCAGTCGATGTACGCACTTGCCGTCTCTCAGACCGCGCTGAGCGATGAATTCAACGGTCCTCAGCTCGCTCCAGATTGGATCGACGATGATGCCACCAAACACGATCTGCTCGAGCAAACGAGCGGCCATGTTCGCCTGCAACCAACCCCTTACGACGACAACGGCTGGTACCGCGAAAGCCGCGGTCCATTGTTGTTTCGGCGCACGAATGGCAACTTCATGGTCGAGACGCGGCTAGAGCTCTCACGGGTAGGTCGGACCTTGGGGGACGCGTTTGGTAACTTCAGCTCGGCAGGCATACTCGTTCGCTCGCCTTTGAGCGCCCCGTTCCGTCAACGCTGGATTGCCTTCAATTTCGGCTACCAAACGGATGCACTGAGCACCCAAGCGAACGAACGATTTGCGACGGAGTTGAAGTGGACGCGCGACCCGGTCATCGCTCAACAGGCCAGCCAGTCGAGCATTTATATCAATCGTAAAAACACGATGAACTTCATCGAGCTGCGAATCTGCAAGGTTGGGGCCCACATGCGCTTCTTCACTCGCACCGATGCCGCGGGCGCGTGGGAAGAAGAGGTGGCGTCCGACACCAGCGCGAACGGCAGCTACGACTATGCGGATGGCGACACTTTGTTCATGGGCGAGCCCACGGTTCCTCTCGTGAACGGCACGCCGATTCGTTTTTCGCCAAATGACTGGACAGACGTGACCGATGTCGGACTCATGGGGAACGCTGGCTACGGGATTCACGAAACGCGTGCAGACTTTGACTATCTTCGTTTTGGCGATGTGGACTCACTGGCGGATTGTGAACGTCCGCAAATTTCTCCATGAATCTAGCGCCCGTGGTAGGCTAGCCGCGAGACATGAAGATCATCTGGGCTGCTCTCATCTTGCTGTGCGGATGCCCGTCTTCGCAGACGTTCGTCGTCACGATTGACACGCCTGTGCCGAGCACCCTGCGCACGACTGATGCAGTTCTTTCTTTTTCAGCCAATCAGAAGTCGACCTACACGGCGCGTCTGATTCGTGGCGGCGCACCAGTGGCGGTTGTGTCTCGAGGTTCGGCGCCAGCGAATCAGAGCGTCGAGGTTGCGATCGACGTCGCCGCCATTGCCGCAGGCGACTACGTGATCAGGATCGAAGCCCGCAACGCACAGGGGAAGATCGCAACCACGGAGCAACAGTTCTTGCGCGAACCACTTGCGAAAGCCTCACTCGCGAGCGCGCAAAACGCACTTGTCTTCGATCTTGGCGCGCAAATCGAGATCATCATCGAAGCTTCTGGCGATCTCGTGACCTTGTCTTCGACCGTCGACCCCCCACTTCCGTCGTTTCTTAGTTTGGACATCGCGCGTGGTGTGATCAGTGGTATGGCGACCGAGTCGCTGCCCACGACGAGCTACAAGTTTACCGCATCCAATCGCGAAAGCGCAGCCGAGCTAATACTGTCTCTGCGTGTCCGTGCGCCTCTTTCCGCAACGCTCACTGGTCCGCCAGCGCCCACGGGTAGTGTTCTTGGCTCACACGACGTGAACGCCCAGTCGCTGTTTCTGACGACAGACGCTGACATGGTTGAATGTTTCGACGGAACGTTGCCCATGGCGTGTGATCCCGCACGGCCACGCTTGCCTCTCGCACCTACTGGCCAGGTGGGTGAGCACCTCTTCAAACCGCTGCGAGTCCGGGTGAGCAAGACGAATGCCGATCCGATTGAGCTCGTGTTCACCCCGGAGGCATCCACACGCGTGTTTACGTGTGACGAGATCGTGAGCGCAAATGAGAGTGCTGCGGAACTTCAGAATCGCCTCAATCGTGCGGGGACGATTTGTTTGGGCGATGTGACAATCGGCTGGACCAACACCACGACAGTGTCCTTTGCCGCGCCGGCCAATCGTTTGATTGGGCTTGTGGCAGACCCCGCGGTTCTCGAACAGCCCGATTCACCAGCCACAATGTTGACGATTCAACCGACCTCAGTGCGCACGACACTGGCCAACTTACGTTTGGTGGGCACCGGCGACGATACCATTGGCATTGTCGCGGAAACGAGGCCGGACTGCGCGGGGGCTTGCCCCCCACTCGTGACACTGCTCATCGACAATGTCGATTTTTCCGGAGGGCTGAGCTCCGGAGGGTTTTTTGGCGTGATAGAACTGATGGACTACAGAAGGACGACGACACTACGTGCCTCCCGGGTGACGAATCGTACGAACCTCGTGGGTTTAGCAGCGACCGAGTTGAGCACCGCGCTGCGTATCGACTCCGGTGACTTAGTGATGACTGACTCCACCCTCGAGTCCGAGGGGTCAGCTTTGCTGTCTCTGGCCGCAGCCACGGTGACGGCGCGGCGCACCAACTTTGTGACCTCCTATGAAAACCAGCAACTGAATGGTGCTATCGTGGTGAGAGGTCCAACACACCTCGAGGACTGCGACATCGAAGGAAACTATACGGGCTTGGTCGCATTTGGTGTGGGCGCCAGCAATGCCGCTCGGGTCACTCGCGGCAGGATTGTCGCTCCTGTCGCCAGCGTGATCGTGGGCGGCGACATGGGAGTGGGGCACCTGCAAGGTCAGTTGGCAATCGACGGAGCCACGCTCGAATGTTCGAACAACTGCATTGAATTGTTCAATGGGCGCGCCGTGGTTGATGGCGTGCGTTTCGTGCGACGCAACACGCCTGATGCTGATGAGTCGAGTGGACGAGAAGGTTCGTACGCCATTCGAATCGTCAATTCTGGAGGCGTGCTCGCAGATTTGGATTCCACGCGAAACGATAATTTGTATTGTTTTGCCGCCGCGCAGAATCAGTTTTCGCTCGCGTCGCAACCAGCTGCGCCGAGTGGTACGCTCATGACGCCGGTGTTTGGCACGACGGCGCCAGCGGGTGCCGACGCCTTCGTCTATTCGCAGCAGCAAAATGGCGGCGCTCAGGTGTTGTGCCCGTGATCCGCCTTTCAGCCTAGAAGGGCATGCGTTGCTGAGAGATCTGTTCCCATGCTGCCTGATAGCGCTTTGCGAGGGCGCTCAGTCTCGCTTCACTGCCAGGCTCCAAGCGGGAACGCGACGCTGCCTCTTTGTGAGAGGAAGCAAGATGCTCGAGTAGCGTGGATTTGGCACTAGGGTTGCGCTCATCTAGCGCAGACCGAAGTCTCTCGAACACGGCGCTGGACTGTGGTCCACGTAAGTTCAGCTCGGTGACATCTCGAAGCCAATCCGAAGCGGTAAGACCTTTGGCGTTTTGCGCGAGGTCCGCAAATTCGAGTAGCTCCGATTCACTCACGAGCGTGGACTTACGCTCGAGGACCAGCCGGCGTTCGTGATACGCGGTGGCATCGATCGAGACATCTGTGTGGGCTGCCGCTGCTTTGTCCATGCTGAAATCGATCGAACGTTTCGCGACTCGCACACTTCCGTTCGCCTTCAGCGCCGCGAGGTCGACCCGCGGAACTTCGTGGAGGCCCACAGACCGCACGGCCTTGCCTTGCATGATCGGCTCTACGAGCAACGCGATACGCGTTTGGTCGTCACCGATGCGAATGGCTAGGAGCTCGTCCACCAGTTGTGATGCAGACAGCTGCGCCAGCTCTGGATGTTTGCTGGCTTCGACTTCAATCTGCTTCCAGTTTTCGTGCTGCCTGAAAGACTCGATGACCTCGTGCTGTTTCGCCGGGCTAAGGCTTCCAAACCGCTGATGCACCAGCTCGTGGGCGATCACGTTGCTTGCATTGTCTTTCGCGAGGACGCTGGCATCAACATGAACTTGGCCGGTGACACGATCATAAAATGCGACATTGTCCGCTCGCAGGCGCGCATAGTGGGCATCGAGGTTGGTCAGCGCTTGCGGGTCATGCGCCACGCTACGGCGTGCGTGCCAATGTGAGGCGTCGATTCGGGCACGAAGACCTGCGCCATCGTGGACGCTCACTTGCGCTGGCGCATTGGCTAGGTCGCGCAAGGCTCGGGTCATCGCCGCGCTGCGCATGGGTGCAGGCAAGCGTGACACCTGCTGTAAAAGTTGGGTTGGCACAGACAACGCACCCATTGTTAGTACGGCCTGGGCAACGCCGCGCAGCCAGTGGTCGGTCGCTTGTGAACGTTCGGCGGGGCTGAGGGACTCGTCGCTCAGGACGCGAACGAGCTCGGGCGCAAAACCCGCGCACACTGCGATGACAGTTGACGCTGCCGCGAGGCGTCCGCCGTCGGCAAACTCCTGCAAGAGCCATTGCTGCGCAAAACGAACGCGCTCGCCTGGCGCCATCCGCGTCAAAGTCGACGCCGCACCACTTTCGAGCAGCGCTCGTTCGAAGCGGCTTACGACATTGGCCAACGCGGCCTCACCAAAGCTGCCGCCTGCGCGCATGGCGGCTAGCCCCGCCTTGCCAATGCGAAACGCGCCCCCGGCTGTGCGAGCCACGGGCAGCAAGTCGGCGGCCAGCGAGGCACCGTCTGCGACGCTTTGTTGCCAACTCAGGTTGTTGAGGCCGGTGCGATACGCCGACACGATTTTCTGGTTGGCGGCAATGACGTTTTTGACCTTCAAGATGCCGACGCCGATAGCCATCCCCCAAAGCGCACCCTTGGCTGCGCCGGCAAGGCCACCGATTCCACCAAACCAAACGCCAACGGCTGCACCGGTCGCGATTCCGCCAGCGGTGTAAGCGATCATTTCATTCACGGTGTCGCTGCTTGCCTCTTTCAACGCCACTTGCAGGGCCGCAACGGCGCCTCGATCAGTGTTCTTGTCGCGAAACGTCTGCAGCGCAGTCTGCACCCACGCCAGGTTGCCATACTGCGTTTGCAGCGAGAGCAAGACAGCGTTACAGGCGCCCGCATCACCGCATTCGAGCCAGGCACTCGCTTCGAGCAAGCGTAGCTTCGCGAGCTCCGGCTGCGGCAGGCCTTTAGGACGTTTTTCCTCCGTGGTGCACAAACGTTGTAATGCCGTCGCTGCGGCTGTCCGCTCGTCGCCAGATGCTGTGGCTGCCAACATGTGCAGGGCTTGCGCATCGGCCAAAACCAGAGCGCCATGGAGCGCCGCTTCCGACGCCAAACTGGAGCTTGCGAGGGATCTGTGCGCTTCGGTGATGATGCGGCGCGCCCCAGCTGCATCGCCTTTGCCAAGGGACTGCTGCGCTTCGTAGCAACTCACAGCCACATCGAGTGCGGGTTCGCGCCGCGACCAGGACAGATGACGGAGTAGTTGCACTGCGGTATTGAACTCGCTCGCGGCGCCACCCGAAACACTGAGCTCTGCGAATGCTAAGAGGAGCTGAACGGCCACCTGTTGTTCGGCCAAAGGCAGTGCAAGCAATTTGGCTTGGACGTTTCCCGTGTCTGAGGCCTGGCGTAGCACGGCGCTGCTGCTCTGCATCGAGTCACCCATCAGCACAGCGAACGCTTGCCGCAAGTGCTCTGTTTGGAGCGCAACGTCGCCGCTCGCGCCGGCAAGCGAGGCACGGAGCTGCAAACAACGGATCTGCACGCTGCGAGTGTCGAGGGTGTTCGCCTGTTCGCTTTCGGCTAGTGCCTGAACGTCTCGAATTCGCGCGAGCAGGTGCTGCTGCGCCGCCGGTGTTGGCGCCGAGCGATTGTAGCCCTGAATGTCCAGATTGACCGCGGCGAGTAGGCACTCGATGTGTTGTTGCTGCAGCGCTTGCCTCTGTGATGGCTGCAATTGCGGCGAACGCATCGCTTCAGTGACGAGCCGATCTGCCAAGGTGATGGCCGCGGCGTCTGGTTGCTGGCC
Source organism: Myxococcota bacterium (assembly GCA_044359465.1). GTDB lineage: Bacteria > Myxococcota > JADLHZ01 > JADLHZ01 > JADLHZ01 > JADLHZ01. Next base: position 6,066 of record JBIKMD010000024.1, on the reverse strand, counting down.
AGCGCGCGAAACGATGCTCAGTAGGGCGCGTGATTTTTCTAGAGCGCAGCGCGCCGCGAGGTCCGCAACGCCTGGTGTTTCGCCTCGCATTAACCGAGCAATAGCCTTGTCTGCAGCGGCAAAACTCTTGTTCACCTGCGCCGTGTCGTTCGTCTGCGGTGCCGCCACGCGTTTTGTCGCCTGTTCGACGAGAATCGTTGCCGCCAGAACATCACGTTGCTGCGACAGATCGCGAATCGCCTCCTGGATAAGGCTCCTTTGCAGCAGAAACGGTTCGAGTGCTTTTTGAGCTGGCGAGTCTTCGGCAGTGTCCGCTGCTGCACTTGCAATGGCTGAATCTAGTAACGCGCATTGGTCCTGTAGCGCCGTGAGCTCTAGTCCAAGGCCGTCAAGCGTGCTGATGCGGACTGGAACGGCTGAGCCTGCTGGCAGCGCGATCTTGGTCGGTTCGGCGTGACGCAATTGGTCGGTGATGAAGGGATTGCCGGCCGCCAGGAGCGCAAAATGGGTCTGGGTGAGCTGGGCGGCGGGTGTATGGAAAACGGCCACCGCGAAGTCTCGCAACGAAATGGGCTTGGTCGACGCAACAAAAAGCTGGTCATCGCCGTCTCGTTCCAGCACGAGCCCTGCGGCGCTGTACTTCTTTTGCAGTGCCGCGGTCTGCGTTTCCAATGCGTCTTTGACCTCGCTCGCCGCTGCCAGAGCGCCAAGTCTGTGGCCTTCTTCGCTTCGAGCGGGTGCTAGGGGTGACGCAGCATCGAGCGTTGGCGCAGCGCCCAGCTGCGCTTCTTTTGGCGCCGCAAGTGCGCGGGGTGGTGCTTTGTGTGACTCGCTTAGAGGAAGGGCTCTTGGCTTGTTGTGCTGCAGCGTCAGCGTCATGGTTGCTGATGTGCAACGCCTGTGCCGCGCGGTGTCGATACGAAATCGGGTGATTGGCGCTGAGCTGATACGAGTTTGGCAGCTAGGTCTCATGGGACGCCCCTGGCTGCGTCCCATTTGCCTGCATGAGCTCGCGCTCTAGCCTTTGAGCCCGAGCAGCTCGAGGCCGCGTTGGATCCAACCTTGGTGCCACGCGAGTGCGCCGAGGCCAGCGAGCGCCACAAACACGACACCTACCCACAGACCTGACTTGGTCGCGTAAGGATCGATGTGGTTCTTTTTGGACCCACTTGGAAGCTTGGCGATTTTGCTGAGTGTCGCGCCAAAAGGAATGTTGATGCGGGCGCGCGAGTTGACCGCCCAGCCGCTCGCGTCGAGCAAGGGACCAATGTTGCGTTGACGCAGCTTGAGCCAGGCCATGACCATGGACGGACCCGACACGGCTAGCGTGGCGCCCACGAGTGCGAGCGGCATTTGCCACCAAGCTAGGCTTACGAAGGCGGCGACGACCGTCGCAATGGCGCCACCAATCGCGCCGAGGGCGAGGCCAATGGCGGCAAAGATACCGGCAAACTTGGCGACGTCGAACGGCACAGGCGCGCTGACTGTTGCGGCGCTCTTTGCATGCACTTCTTTGTCGCGTGCGTCGGCGAGCTTCTCGATTTGGCTCTGCACAAGCGAAGCGACGCGGCGATAGGGCGCAAAGAACGCTTGGCGAACGCTGATCGGATGTTGAACGATCTTGACGATGGTCGCATCCCAATCACGGCCTTGCCGATCGTAGAACAGCCCGTTGCGGCCGACGAACAAGTTGTCGCCATCGCCCGCAGTGATCGCCGCGACGATGTTGCGCTTCTCGTTCGTCGAACGGCGAACACACTCACAATACGCCAGGAAAATTTGGCTCGTGGTGGCGAGCGCCGCGTGTTTAGAAGGATCGTCAACATGCACGCAGAGCTCACACGAGCGTTGATCGATGAATAAGGTGCCCGCTTGGAACAACGCACGGTCGACGCCGCGATAGAAGTCCGAGAACGTGACAAAGCTGCGCAGCAGCTTGAGCAAGTCGCGTTGAATGCGTGCGAGCTTCTCGATTTCTACGAACACACCGGCGTCGCTCACTGCGGCGGCTTGGCTCGCGAGCCACGCGTGATGCCCAGCAAGCTTTTGCGTGATCGCTTGCCAATCGGCGTAGCTCAGCGTGTCGCGCGCACCAAGGAGCGGCTCGACGCAGTCGTTTGCGAATGCCAGCATGCGCGCGGTCCACGCAGGATTGAGCCCCAAGCGCAGTGGCAGCGCACGCCCAGTGGCAATGTGGGCGAGTGGCAATGCCGCGACGGCAGCGTTGCTGTCGTCGATTTGCGCGGCGCCAATGGCGGTGAGCTGCGCGTCTTGCGGATTGAGCGCCACGCTGCCTCGTTCGTCGAGCTCAATGAGGCGGGTACGCGTGAAGTAGTCGTCGATTTTCTGCCGCACAGCCTCGAGCGCGGTGTGCGCCGCAGCGGTCTTCTTGCCAAGTGGATTGGCATCAGAGGTGGGGATGTCCTGGTCAGCGGCCACCTTCGCAGCGTCGATGTCTGCCAGCGTCAGCGCGTCGGATTTTCCGAGACGCGAGAGAAGCGTTTTCATGCCGGCGATGAGGCGTTTGCCGTCATCGGTCGTGTCCTTGATCTGAGCGACGGCGAGGCTGTCTTTACCTGACATCAAGTCGTCTGGCGTCTTGAGCAGCGCGTTTGCCCAGTCGATCGTCGCAAGGAGCTCCGGCGCGCGAATGCGACCGTCTTTGTCTGCATCGAGCAAGGCGACCGTGCGTGCGTCGAGCTCGAGGCCGGCCGTCGGACAGCTGAGTGCGGTCCACAACTTCTGGTCGAGCTGACGAAGCGAGAGCAAATCGGCGGTGCCGACTAGGTCGACTTGGTAGAAGCCGCTGGATCGAAAGAAACGCCAGGTGTGGGGAGTGGTCTGCATGGCGCGGCGCTGTGCCAGAGAACTCAGGAATATGGAACGGCGCGAAAGCGCTTTTTAGGGCAATCTAGATTCATGGTTATGCGTATAGTGCTTTTACTTTTTGTTCTCTGCGGTCCGGCTGCGGCGGCTCCGGCGGTGATCAATAGTACGGGCGGCACTAACGCGACCGATGGCCTTCGCATCAGGGTGGGCGGATCAGGGCAGATTCAAGTTCGTAAGAATGGTCAGAATCAGTTTTTCACTTTTGGCGCGGAACCCGATCAAACCACGACGACCCAAATTGACAATGGGATCTACCTAGGTATTGGCGCGCTGAATCAGGCGGGAGGACCCACGGGTGTGCTGGTTGGTCCGCAGCACGACAACTTCACTGGGAACACGCCTCCAGCGAGCATGCAGTACGTCGAGTGGAATCAAGTTCCCGGGGGCGGGCCGACCGGCTCTACCGGCAACTTTACAGGTAGCGGAACCGCTACGTTTTATGGGCGCTATGATGCTGGAGGCGGTCGCCTTTACACGCTCACCGTCGTTTACTCGTACGTCCGTCCCGATGATCACGTGACAGTGACGTGGACCCTCTCTGCGCCGGCCGGCAATACGCAGCCGCTGACCATCTATCACGCGTTCGATTCGACGCTCGGCGGTACAGACACAGGTCCCAGCTTCCACAGCACGGTGTTTGGCAACACTGCCGGTGTGTACAACACCGCCACTTCACGCATGGAGGCCTTCCGGTATTTGTCAGGGCAAACGTGGAGCCATCATTTTGCGGGGCTCAATAACTGCATGTTCTCCCCCTGGACGGGGGTGCCGAGTGGGGCTCCCAATTGCGGGCCAAGTCTGCTCAACATGTCCATGCAGCTTCTCGATAACTTTCCAGACTTGCCCCTGAGCAGCACGAGCCCCACTACGGACAACGGTTTTGGTGTGCAGTGGTCACTCGGCGTGATTGCCGGGACAACGCGCAGCTCGACGAATGAGCTCTTTTTCCGCCCCTTCAGCCCAGCGCTCACCACGCAAATTGCTCCGGCGAGCATTGCTTCGGGAGGTGCGAGCACGTTGATCTTCACGATAGAAAATGAACCGTCCCTTGGGGCGCACGCGAGTCTGAGCTTTACCGACGTGTTTCGTGCGTCGCCGCTGCAGATGCGCATTGCGAGCCCTATGAATCTCACGAACACGTGCGGAGGCAGCGTTGTTGATGGCGGCGGCGGTGCGCTTGCACCGGGTGACACCGGCATCCAGCTCAGCAATGGCGCGCTGGCAACGAATGTAGCGAGCTGCACGCTTAGCATTGATGTGACCGCGGTGAACGTGAGTGGGTCGTCCCAGTCAATCGTGAACGACTCGACTGACGTCAGTGTCACCAACATGACGAACAGCGTGAGCGCGCAGACGCTGCAGGTGGCCACACGGCCGCCGCCCACCATCACCAGTGTCACGAGCACGACCGCGAATGGCACTTACGGCATTGGTGACACTGTGGTGCTTGACGTCAATGTGTCAGCTCCGGTGCCGAGCGGCCAATCACTCACCTTGACGCTGTCCAGCGGCGCTATGGTGCCCGCACTATGTGGTGCCCCTGGGCCGTGTACCGCGCTGCGCGCGTCGTATGTCGTCGCAAACGGAAACAATACGGCACTGCTCACGGTGAGCGCAGTGTCTGGCACCCTGACGGATACCGTGGGTGCGACCAACGCGTCCCCCTCCGTCCCTGGTGGAAGCAATCTGAACGCCACTCGCTCGATCGCCATCGACGGCACACCGCCCGCAGTTCCCTCGGTCACGGCGCCGCTCGCGGGCGCGGTTCTCACCAACGCAATGCAGACGGTGTCTGGCACCACGAGCCCGGGTGCGGTGGTTGAGGTGCGCGAAAACGCGGCGGTTCTGTGCACGACGACTGCTAGCGGTAGCGGCAACTTCACGTGCGCCCTTGTTTTTGCCCAAGGCGCGCATTCGATTTTTGCGACCGCGACTGACGCCGTTGGCAACACGAGCGCCAATTCGCCCGTCGTCAACTTCACAGTGGATGTACCGTCCGTGCCAACGATCGCTGGCATCACGAGCAACAATGCGAGTGGCATTTACGGAATTGGCGCCGCAGTGGGCCTCGCTGTGGAACTGTCGCTGGCCGCGCCGAGTGGTCAAACGCTGACGCTGACACTCTCGAGCGGCGTGATGGTGAACGCGACGTGCGACGCACCCGGGCCGTGCACGACGCTTCACGCAAACTACGTTGTAGCTGAGGGTGAGACGGCTGCTGTGCTCTTGGTTAGTGCCGTGTCTGGAACACTCGTGAGCACACTCGGTGGCAGCAATGCGGCGCCTTCGGTGCCCGGCGGTGCCAATCTCGACGCCAGCAAGACAATCGTGATTGACGGCGTCGCGCCAGTATTCCCGACGCTCACGGCGCCCAGCGACGGAGCAACTTTAGCCGTCGCGATGCAGGCGGTGTCTGGCACCACGGCACCTCAAGCAACGGTGGTTGTGTACGAAGGCGCGGCGCCGCTCTGCACAACGACTGCGGATGCGCTTGGTGCGTTCACCTGCCCCGTCGTCTTTGCAGACGGTGAACACACGATCTTTGCGACGGCAACGGATGCGGCTGGCAATACGAGCTCGGCCTCGGTCACCGTCACTGTCGTGGTAGCCGTGCCTCCTCCCGCGGCTCCCGTTGTGCTGGTTCCGAGTGATGGGGCCGCGCTCCCTGAGGACCCCTTGGTCATCTCCGGTACTTCGACCCCATTTACGCTGGTGACGGTGCGTGTCGATGGCACCCAAGTCTGCGAAACACTCACGCTCGCAGATGGGACTTTCTCTTGTCCCCCGGTGATGCTGACGCTCGGCGCGCACACCATTGATGCGGCCGCCTACGACCAAGGCAAAACGAGCGCGCCATCTGCTGTGGTTTCCGTCCGTGTGTCAGCAAGTGCCGGTGGCGATGCCAACGCGAGCGGGAGCGGCGACTCCGCTGGTGCCGACACTAACGACGCGGGCGATCTCACGCTGCGCTCCAATAAATCGGGGTGTGCGTGCCGCGCGCAGGCGGATACGCAAGGCGTCGAGGCTTCTTGGTTGTTTGCGGCGGCGTGGTTTAGTCTGGTCTGGCTTCGTCGACGCCAAGCTCGTCATCCGCAATGAGCTGCATCACCACGCTCGGCGGTACTTGATTCTGCTCGCTGTAGCGCAGCACCGCTTGCATTAATGTCAGCTCGTGGG
>JBIKMD010000760.1:0-3534 GCA_044359465.1 Myxococcota bacterium | reverse complement strand
AACAGCGAACGCAACATCGCGGGTGGCGCTAGACCACTAGGGCGCCATCACACAAGCGAAACTTTCGTTGACAACTGACTTACTGATAAGTAAGTTTGCATCATGGCTGACACGCGTGAGGACATTCTGCGCACCGCCGCACGCATGCTGCAGATGAAGGGATTCAACGCCTTCAGCTTCGCGCACGTTGCTGAGCACCTTGGCGTCAAACCTGCCGCGATTCACTACCATTTCAAGACCAAAACAGACCTTGGTGTCGCCCTGCTCGATCGCTACCAAACCCGCTACCGTACGTTAATCGAAGATGCGGAGACCATGCCTCCGCGCAAACAGCTCGAAGGCTTTTTTGCCATGTTTCAGCGCTTTGCTGACGACGGCCGCGTGTGTTTCGAAGGTGTGCTCGAAGCGGAGTTCAACGCGGTCCCAGTCGAGATGCAAAAACCCCTCGCCACCATGGTGACCGAGACGCACGCATGGCTGGCGCGAGCGCTCGAGCAAGGTCGCAAAGACGGGTCGGTGCGTTTCGAGGGCAAACCCGCAGACAAAGCGGCCGTCGTCGCCGCCACACTGCAAGGCGCGCTACAAGTCGCTCGCGTGCGTGGGAAGGGCTTCTTTGAAGCGGCCCTGCGTCAATTGCGGGCGGAGCTCTTAGCTTAGTTTCTTTTTGGTTGGATTACTTACTTATTGATAAGTAAGACAGGAGCACCGTATGGAAGCCATCACGATCACCCCACTCCGCCGCCACGTGCAGGCTCGTTCAGAGCCAAAGCCTTTGCCGAGGCCGCGCTCCCTGCAAGCCAAGCTGCAGGTACGTGCGCTCGGCACCCTGGCAAAAGTGGCGCCGGCGCTCATCGTGGACGTGATGCACCGCTACTACTTCACCCCGGCGCGCTATCGCGCCTCACAGACTGAACGTGAGGTGCTCGCTGAAGCGTCTGTATCGCACCGCACCATCCACGGACAGGAAGTCACACTCTACGAATGGGGCGCCCATCCCGATTATCCCTGGGAAAAAGCGCCAGAACGTTCGGTCCTCCTGGCGCACGGGTGGGCGGGCGCGGCCGCACAAATGACGCCATTCGTAAAGCCACTGCAACAAGCAGGCTACAGCGTGCGTGCCGTCGACTGGCCGGCGCACGGCGCCTCTGCTGGCGAGCAAATCAACGTGTCAGTGATCGCAGACATCCTCTGCGAGCTGCAGCGTCAAGACGCCTCGGAGACGATCATTGCGCATTCACTTGGGGGATCTGCGGCGTTGCTTGCAGCCGCACGTGGTCTCGACGCTTCTCGCTTAGTTCTGATCGCGGCTGGCGGACGTCTCGACCGCTACCCCGTGCGGTTCACACGTGCCGCCGGCATGAATGACACGCTTGGCGAAGCGCTACGCGACCGGTTGTTCGCCGAATTTGGCAACGACGTGATGTTTTTAGGCGAGTCGAAGGCGCTCGAAGCCGCGTTTCACATTCCCGCCCTCTTCGTGCACGACCTAGATGACGCAGAGATGCCGCATGAAGAATCACGCTCGCTCGCGGGGCGCTGGGGTGCAAACGCACAGCTCGTGAGCACGGCCGGCCTTGGTCACACGCGGCTTCTGAAAGACCAAGCGGTGCTCGAAGAAGTGATCGCGTTTCTGTCTCGTACCTAGCGCCCGTACGCAGAGCACACGCTCCGCATGCAAAATTGCCACGACGTTCACCGTCGATTACGCAATGAAACACATGAACGCGACGTATCTGCAGGACGCACGCACGAAGTTAGAAGAAGCCAAACAACTGCTCGCCAGCATCAAAACAAGGCGCGGGGACACCATGGTGCTCGCCAACGATCTGGCGATTGCGCTCGATTCGCTGATGGCGACGGCGAGCCTTTACCAGAGTGTGCATCCCGACCTTGCGATGCGCGAGGCCGCCGAGCAAATCGAACAGGAGACGTCAAAGTTCGCGACCGAGCTGTCACTAGATAAAGGCTTCTATGAAGCCGTCAGCGCCATGAACGAAGCGTCTCTCGATGCTGAAGGCAAACGCTGGCGCGAGCATACACTCCGCGACTTTCGCCGCAGCGGCGTAGACAAAGACGACGCGGCACGCGCGGAAATCCAGCGCCTCAACGACGCGCTCGTACAAGTGAGCCAGGACTTCGCACGCAACATTCGTGAGGACACGCGCACACTCACGCTCGCCAGCAAAGACGACCTACGAGGCTTGCCAGAGGATTACGTCAAAGCACACGAGAACACGCTCACCGTGACCACGGATTCACCCGACTATGTGCCGTTCATGACCTATGCGGACAACGGCGGTCTGCGTGAACAGATGTACAAGATCTACCGCCAGCGAGCGCATCCGAAAAACGTCGAGGTGCTGCAGACCTTGCTAGAGCATCGTCACGCACTCGCGCAGTTACTCGGGTACGCCAACTATGCGGACTACGTCACCGAGACACGCATGATCCGTTCGGGCAAAGCCGCTGAAAATTTCGTCGAACGTATCGCCACGCTTGCAGAAAAGCAGATGCAAAAAGACTACGGCATGCTGCTCGAGCGCAAACGCCAGGACGACCCCAAAGCCAGCGTGGTCAACGAATGGGAGCGCGGCTACCTCGAAGAAAAAGTGAAGCGTGAAAAGTACGGATTCAGCGCGCAAACCGTGCGACCCTATTTTTCTTACGCGCGTGTAAAACAAGGCGTGCTGGGCACCACTGCCACCTTGTTTGGCGTGCAGTTCAAGCCGGTGAGCGAACCAGCCTGGCACACGAGTGTTGAAACCTTCGACGTGCTCCGCGGCGGCGCAGTCATTGGCCGCTTCATGCTCGACATGCATCCACGCAAAGACAAGTACAAACATGCGGCGCAATTCACGCTGCAATCCGGTGTGAAGGATCGGCAAATTCCGATCGGCGCGCTGGTTTGTAACTTCCCCGATCCCAAAGAAGGCCCCGCGCTCATGGAGCACAAGGACGTGGTCACCTTCTTCCATGAGTTTGGCCACCTCATGCACCACATTTTTGGCGGCGCGCAGCGCTTCGTGCGTTTTTCCGGCGTCGCCACGGAATGGGACTTCGTCGAAGCGCCGTCTCAGATGCTCGAAGAATGGGCGTGGGACTACGAGGTGCTCAGCAAGTTTGCGCTTCACCACGAAACCGGTGCCGTGATTCCGCGGGAGCTGGTCGCCAAGATGCGAGCAGCAGACGAGTTCTCAAAGGGGATCCAAACGCGCGTGCAGATGTTCTATGCCGCCCTTTCGCTCGCCTACTATTCGCAGGACCCCAAAGGCCTGAACACCACACAAACTCTGGCGGAGCTGCAGAAACGCTACAGCCCGTTCGCTTATGTGCCTGACACCTACTTCCACTTGGGCTTTGGCCACTTGGACGGCTACTCCGCGGGCTACTACACGTATATGTGGTCGCTCGTGATCGCCAAGGATCTGCTCAGTGCGTTCCAGGACAAAGGGCTCATGCACCCAGAAACGGCCGCCCGGTATCGCGACGAAGTGCTCGCCAAGGGTGGGTCTGCCGACGCGCACGCGCTGATCG
>JBIKMD010000759.1:0-3538 GCA_044359465.1 Myxococcota bacterium | reverse complement strand
GAACGCACCAGCGCTGAGGAATGCGCCATCTCTGCGTAACGCGCCCGGGTTGCGCAATGCTCCAGCGCTTCGCAATGCACCCTCTCTGCGCAATGCGCCGTCGCTGCGTAACGCGCCGGGACTCCGTAACGCACCTGGGCTGCGCAACTCACCGAATCTCGCGGCCTCTCCTTTAGTGAATGGGTCACTGGCGACCAAAGGCCAAGCGCTTGTTCCCCCGTTTTATGCCGACGAAACGCTCACTGCCGGCTCCGAGGTGTTCCTCGAGGAGGACTGGACCAACGCAGCGGGTCAGACCCATAGCCTGGTGCTGACCGAGCTCCTTGGCTGCGCCTTTTTCGAGGACGTGGAGCTGGGTGGTTTTGGCCACAATTTGATCGCAGATCCCGCTGGAACGGTTGGCAAACCACGTGGGGGACTGAACATCATTCGCGACAGCGCTGGGGCGTACATGCCGTATCCCCTAGCGATGATCGCCAACAACTATCGACAATTCGAAGGGCCAAACGGGGCTTACAGTCGAGCGGAGCAAGTCGCGATTGAAACGTGGATCGTGGACGTGGTCCAAGACAAATCGACGAACGCCTTGGACCCCGCCTTCAACGGCGCGTTGACCTCGAATGGCGACATCTACCGCTATCAATTGATTGCGATTCTTTGGGATAGCCAAGGAACGCCTTTCGCGATCGACCTGTTCAATGACTATGGTGTGTTCGCAGCGGTGACGCCGCGCGAGCAGTCACCTTCGAACCTGTCGGCGCCGGTCAGCGTAGGCACGGGGGGCATCAGCTTCTTCTCGGGTGGCGTAGTGTCTAAAACGATCGAGATTCTGGGCTTCCGCGTACACTCCGGCCTCATTCTACACGGCGCCAACGGGGCCATACACTCCGCTCAGGCCTTCCTCGCGTCATACCAACCCATGGCCGCCATCTATCCAGACCAGGCTGCAGCGACCATGTTCGGCACGCCGATTGTGATGTCCGATACGTACAACGTCACTGGCGCGGACATGGCCACCGTCACGGCTAGCGAAGTCAAAAAGGCGTTCAATGACCCGCAAACAATGAACGAACCAATCGGATACGTCGTCGAGGGCGGCGCTCACGAGCAAAGTGGTGCCTACGTCGCTCACGGGTACTCGCGCTGGCACTTGGCCGGCTATGGCATCAATTTCCCGATTGGGCTCGATTGGACACAAACGATTGCTACCGACAGCTCGAAGTTCGACGTGATGGAGGCGGCCCGCAAACTCGGCAACGTGTTCATGGTGACGGCGTCGCAAACCAGCTGCATACACAACCCGTACGCCGAAGGCGAACCATTGCACCACAGCTGCAACGAGGTCACTACGGGCGTGTGCGGGTCTGAAGCTGCGCCCACGAGCTTCGCATTCTGCTGCGATTTGAACGGCGGAAAATGGGATGCCAACTGTGTGAACGAAGCCAATAAGCTATTCCCTTAAGAAGCCCTTCGTGCGCAGCCGCCTCCTTGCCTCGTTGGTCGTGTTCGCCGCAACTGCAGCGCTGGTCTTGCTGCAGCTTTCATCCCCTAAAGAGATCCAAAAAGAGACGGCGTCGCCTGGGGACACGGTCACTGTCGCTTCTGCCCCACTGGACTCGGCACCACGGGAAGCGTCCCCTGCGGCGCAGCTAGGGCAAGGCAACGCCGATCGCTCTGAGTTGCTCGCCATAGAGCAAGAACACTTGCGCCATCCAGAAGGTGTCCGCCAAAACAACGTGGTACAGGTTGCAGCCGTGAGTCGTTTTGCGGAACAGACAAACAATGTGTTGGCAAAGGAGCCGTTGTTGACACATTTGCGCTTCACGCTCGACTCAGTTGATTGCCGTGAAAACAGCTGCCTCGCGCACATGCGCTTTCTCGACTTTGGGTCTGCGGACGCATTTTTTAGAATGATGGAGGACGGGCGTCTCGCTCCGGTGTTCAAACAAGTCTCCGCCCCAAAATGTCCGCCGGTGCGTCGAGCGGTCCCACGCATTCCTGGTGAGGTGCAGCCAAACGCAGAGGCGGTTCTACACTTCGAATGTCAGTAAGCGTGAGCTTAACGACTACTCGCGAACCCTCGACACTCAATCAGAGGGGTCCATGTGAAAGAGCTCGCGCGTTCGAATGTGCTCGGTGTGGGACATGTGGGCCCTGTGATTGTCTCAGTTTGGTTCGGGGTTGCGGGCGAAAGCGACTACGACTTGCTCGAGAAAGCGCAGGCCGATCTCCTCACGCGGGAGCCGAGAATCGCGTCGATTGGCGTCGTCACCAAGGTGGTGACTGAAGCCAAAGCAAGTGAAATCGGTAAGCGGCGATCTGCCCTGCTGCAGAAGCGTTTCGAGGACAACATAGAAGCAAGTGCCGTCGTGATTGCAGTAGCAGGTGTAGGCGGTGCGGTAGCCCGTAGTTTTGCAGCTGCACTCAACGTGGTCAATGCGGCGAAGTTTCCGAACAAGGTGTTTGGTGATGTGGGCGAGTCCGTCGAATGGATTCGTTCGCTCCCGCTCGTGAACGTGAAGCTTGGCGATGCACGTGCGCTGAGCATGGATGTTGAAGCGTACGTGCGATCGCTGTGCAGATGATGGCTTGTTCGTTGGCTCACAAGAGCGCATCTTGAGCGCATGGCGCCTAAAAAAGAGATCTTGGAACTAAAGAACACCACACTTTCGCTCACCGGCGATGACGTCTCCTTCACCAAATTCAAGCTTTACAATGCTTCGCTCGATGACGCGCGCATCGCGGATGTTTCCGCGACGGGCTTGCGACTTTCGAATGCGAATCTGCACGGTGCTCGTATCGATGACGTGAATCTCTCCGGTGCACGCCTCGACAACGCCGACCTCAGCCATGTGCGTGTCACCGACGCCAAAATCGACGGGCTCGTCATCAACGGCGTGCGCATCGACCGCTTGCTGATGACCGCTGGGCGCAAAAAGACGAAAAAGAAAAAGTCCTAACCAAACGCGTGCGCTGCTCGTTTGCGTTCCCTGTGCACCACGGTTCTGCCGCAGCCAAGGTCTTGCGCACTTTGTGTCACCACCTGCGCATGCCACCATTGCTCGGCGTGTTCATCGCTCCATTGGTGCGTCTGGCGCAGTGTGAGCACTGCGCGACGTAGCTCGCTGGCTGATTGAGGCCTATTCTCTGGCTTCTTTTCCAGGCATGCAGCGACCAGCGCGGCCAGCTTGCGCGGCACTTTTATGCCGCGCTTGTTGAAAGACATGGGGGTGGCTGTGAGCTGTTGCAGATACACATCCATGGGGCGCTGGGCGAAGAACGCGTTGACACCCGTGAGCATGTAGTACGCGACAGCCCCGAGCGCATAAATGTCTTGAGCCGGGCTCGTTGCGTTCGCGTCCCGGATAACCTCGGGCGCCATGTACGACGGTGTTCCCAAAATGACGTGTTCTTTGGTGGCGTGCACAGTCTCTTCGCTCGCGACCTCTTTGACTAAGCCAAAGTCGAGCAGCTTGGTTGTGTCATAGATGCCGCCGCGCTCGCAAAGTTGGATGTTACTCGGCTTGACGTCCCGATG
>JBIKMD010000758.1:0-3540 GCA_044359465.1 Myxococcota bacterium | reverse complement strand
GCATGACTCACGTTCGACCCTGAGGGTTCGCAATAGGTCGGATCCGGTTCCGCCTCCGGGGACCGGATCCGGTTCGGGATCCGGAACCGCAACCCGATCCGGCAATGCGTTGAGGCGCACGCCGGGGGGTGGGCCTCGCGTATCATGGTGCAATCGGGGGGAGGTGGGCGCCGAAATCAGCGTAATTGAGAGACAATCTCCGGACACGCTCTAGTTAGATAAGGCGCATTGTCATTTGTCCGGCGCGGGGCCGACCACATTGGTGGCAAACGCAACCACCCACACCAGTGCGAAGAACAGAGACAAACAAAGCCCGGCAACCACCGCGATGCCGAGCGCTTGTATCTCGGCAAGCGGAACCGCGAGCAAGGCCGAAAAACCTGCCAGTGTGGTCAGGGTGCTCGCCAAAAGCGGACGCAAGTGCGTGGCGAGCAGCTCAGATGGAGAACGACGGTACGCCGGGTGCGACACGAGATACACCGTCGCATCGACGCCAATGCCGAGCACGAACGGGAATACGAGCACAGTCACCAGAGTCAAGCGCACGTGCAGAAGTCCGAGCAAATACCAGAGGCTGGTAAAGACGAGCAGCAACGAGCAGATCGCAACGAGCCCCTCGCGCCAACCGATACGCGCGATCAATAGCGCAGCAATCACACCGAGCAACGCAAGCAAGGTGAGCTGCACAGCGTCTTTGGGGAGCAAGCGTTCGAGCTCACGGTCGACGAGCACAGGTCCCGCCAGCTCGACCTTCGTATCCTGCAGAAGCACGGAGCCGATGGCGCTGCGAACGCGTGCGATCGCCGAATCCACATCCCCGTCACGCACAAAGAACGAAACGAGCGCAGTGCCATCCTCATACGCCGCACGCTCGGCAAAAAAACGGGTGAACCCTGGAAGCGCCGACGTGTCTGCACGCAGCAGACTCAAACGTTCGAGACCAGAGGCGAACGCCGAAGGATCAAAACCCTCGGCATCGAGCGCGGCGGCGAGCTCACGCGCAATAACCTCGGCAGGACGTGCAGCAAAGATCGCTCGCGCAGTCTGGCGATCCGCAGCAGTTGGTTCAGACAGCGCAAACCCCTCCACCGTGATCGCCTTCTCCTCCCCTAGCCGCTTATGCAGAACGCGCTGCGCGGCGAGGGCTGAGTCACGGTCTTTCGCCTCAATGAGCACAAACGCATGACGCGCGGACGCGCCAAAGGCGCGCTCAAAAACTGCTTGCCCACGCGCACCAACAAAGCTTTTGTCGACGAGCGCAGAGAAACCAAACGCATGCTCAGGCGAACGCCCCACAACAAACAACACGACGACGAGCGCAACAGAGGCAATGAGCAGCACTTGCTGCGGCACCCTTCCCAGCCACGCGCCAAAACGTTCGACCAAACGCTGTTCTTTTTTGTCGCGAGGCCAACCGGGAAACAAGCGGCCGCCGATGGCAAACCCGAGCGGCAACACTGTAAACATGGCGATCGTGTTGGCGACGACGCCTAGTGCGAGCAAGGCGCCAAACTGTCTGAACGCACGCACCTCCGCAGTGGTGAACGCCAAAAAGCCGAGCAACGCCGCCAGCGCCGCCGTCGCAATGGGCCTGCGCACGGTCGTAAATGCATGGCGAAGTCTTGCCGCAAACGAGTCGCCTTCTGGTGCCTCGCGCAGCGCCGCGAACGCCTGCACACCGGCGTCGATCCCAACGGCAGGCAAAATCGAGGCTGCGCTCACCGCTAGAATCTGCAGCTCACCAAAGATGAGACTGGCGGCTCCTAGCGTCCAACCGGCAGCGATACCGAGCGCGGCGCCAATCGACAGAAGTGCGCCCAGATCGCGAAACAACAGGAGGCCCACAAGAATCACGAGCGAGATCGAAACGGCGCCACTCAGCGCAAGCCCGTTCTGCAGACGCGCTTGGTATTCGGCGGCAAACACGTGCGCTCCGGTAGCGTTCACTGTGAAGCCTTTAGACCCAAACTCTTTTTGCAGCGCCAGCGCGGTGTCGAAAAGCGCGCGCGCCGTCTCGTTATCTGAGGCTGGGCGTTTCGCCTTGACGAAGACACACGCGACGGCGGGCGAGCCCACGAGCACGTAGCCCGTAGAAAAATCGATCTGCCCCGCTGCGACCGAAGACGTCATCAGCTCGCCAAGACCAAGCGGGTCCGCTAAGGCGCGTGTCATGAGCGCGGATCCGCCGGGCAGCTCAGCGCGGGCCCGCAAGCTTCGCGCGCGCTCGCGGATCCCCTCGGATGTGAGTCGCTTCTCGAAAGCCTCGCGGGCGTTTGCCGTGAGCAATGGATAGGCCACAGAGAACAACTGCGCCGCCTCGTCTTTGGCGGCTTTGTGAGCGACAGCCTCGACGACAGGGAGCGCAGACACTCTGGCCGCGACGAGATCTGTAGTCGTCAGCAAGTCAGCGGTGTCACGTCCGCCTTCGACCATGAACAAAGCGAGCTCGTGCTTTTGAAGCACGCTGGCGAGCTTGGCAAAAGCGCGCGCGTCCGTGCTGCGATCAGGAAGCGCTGCGTGCGGACGCATGTCGAAGCGAAGCGTGAAGAGTGCCGAGAACAGCACCGCAGAAAGTAAGGTAACGATGACCGCGCGCGCCCAGGTCATTTGAGCTGAAAGATGTCCGCGGGAACAGAAGCGTCACAGTGCTCGAGCGTGATGACACTGCGATCACCGTTTTTCTCACTCAGCTCGAGCGACTTCATGTTCTTTCTATCTTTCGAGAGCCCAAGCTTGATGTGCGTCAGAAAGGAGAAGGCTTCGCTCTTTGGTGTGAGCACCACTGCCTCGGCCTCGCAGCCCACGCTAAACTCGCTCTCGAGGGATGCGACCTTCCCCACAAACAACCCTGAAAACGCGCCCAAAAACGCGTTCACCTTGGGTAGCTTGTCGATGGGCAAGGTGTCCACACGCTCTTCGCTCCGCAGGCGTGCAACACCGCCTTCTACTGAAAACGCGCCTGGCGAAGGTTTGAGCGTGTCGAAACGCAGGTTCCCCGTATGCGTCACCCAAAGCTCGCCATTCGACGCGAGCTTCTTCTTGAACAACTTCGATTCTTTGGTCTGAGAATAGGTGCAATGCACAGCGGGCTGCTGCGTGAGCGCACTCAAATCGCAGGCAGACACGAGGAGCAGCGCCAAGATCATTTGCCCGGGCTCCGCCAACCAATCGTTTTGCCTTTTTCCAATGCAATCGGATCACTCGGCATGGCTTCGGCTTTTTCCAAACGGCCTTCGAACAAAGGCCCTAGCTTGATGCCTTCCCACGCGCCGGCCAGATGCGGCGCGCGGCTCACCCACACCACATCTTCGCCAAAATCAGCGAACGCCCCGTGTGTAGCAATGTACCCGTCGAGCGCGCGGCGATCGCCAAACGGATACTCGCTGCCATCTGGCGCCGTGCGATCACGCAACATGCTCACTGCGTCACTAGGCCTCCGTTTGACGTTGCTGCCAAGCGCGAGCTGCGTCATGCGCTCATAGCGCACGAGAGAGCTGGTCTTGCGCTCCAGCGCCAGATTGCGTTTCTCCGCGCGCAAGC
>JBIKMD010000756.1:0-3550 GCA_044359465.1 Myxococcota bacterium | reverse complement strand
GCGCATGCCGATTCGGTTGAGCACGCTGTCGATGTACATATAGCCGCGTTTGACGACGGTGTTCATTTCGTCGCGAGGCATGCTTCGCAACGAGCCGATCAGCGTCACCGACGAACGCGCAGCGACAAACCCTACAATCGAGAGCGGAGCGAAGAACAAGGTGATCGCAACCAACATGACCAGCGCTGGCGACCAGCTCCCGCGTTTACCAAGCGCGCCGGCAAGTGCACGTTCGAGTGGCTTGAGCACGATGGCAAAAAGCGACGCGAGCACAATGGCAGCGAGTAGCCCGCGGACCATCCACACGAAGAACAACAACACCGGCACAATGATACCGGCAGCGAGCAACCGCGACGGTTGTGAGAGAAATTTTTGGGTCACGCGACCTTCCGCGAAGCTGCTTGCGCGTTGCTGCTAGCGTGTTCGACACGATCAATGAGCGACGCCACCAAGCGGCCAATGATCTCTTTGTCTTGCGATGGAATGGCATGGCCAACGTTTTTCAACACATGCAAATGTGCGTCGCGAATCTGCTCGGCGAGCTTTCGGGAATTTTGCGGTGGGATCAGCAAGTCACTGTCACCAGTGACGATCTCCACCGGGCAGCGAATATGCGCGAGCTCACCACCCGTGAAATGCAGCGCTGCTGCAGCGAACTGCGCCATGAACGCCTGCGGATCAAGAGGGTTACGTTGAACGAGCTCGCCCCACCCTGCGAAGATTTCTCGCGCGCGGTGCCACTCACTCTTGGGGATCAACAACCGGGCAATGGCCGCGGCAGATTGTTCTTTTTTTATCGCGCGCGGCATGCTGAGCAACGTCGCAAGGCTCCGCGCCGGCGGAAGGCGCCCAAAGGGCAGCCCAGGGGTCGTCGCCATGAGCACGAGGCCTCGCACGCGCGAGCCATGATGAATGGCCAGTTGCTGCGCAATCATGCCGCCCATCGAAATTCCCACGATGTAGGCCGAGTCGATGTCTGCGGCATCGAGCACACGCGCCACGTCGTCAGCGAGCGTGCGCATAGGAAAGAGCTTGCTCGATCGGTT
Organism: Myxococcota bacterium; assembly: GCA_044359465.1. Taxonomy (GTDB): domain Bacteria; phylum Myxococcota; class JADLHZ01; order JADLHZ01; family JADLHZ01; genus JADLHZ01. The sequence continues at coordinate 2,504 of JBIKMD010000756.1, read as the reverse complement.
GCTGAGGCCAGTGCCACGATTGTCTGGGAGGATCACCTGCAGCGGCGTCTGGCTCTCATCGACGAGGCGCTGCGGCAAATCGAACCAGTAGTTCGAAGACAAACCGAGGCCTTGCAACATGACGACTGGACGGTCACCATTTCCCAGAACCCGGTAGTGAATGCGGCAGCCATCTTTTGGTGTCACGTAGGGCATGGATGCTGGCTTATAAGTTTGCTACTGCGCCTGTCCATGACAGCAGCAAAAAACCCAAGCTACAGCGGCAGCGGCGACTACATTGCGTCGGAAGACCTCATGCGCATCGTCAACGTGGCGCTGCAGCTCGGGAGGCCCTTGCTCCTCAAAGGTGAGCCGGGAACGGGAAAAACGTTACTTGCGAGCAGCGTCGCCAAAGCGCTGGACATGCCCATGTTCACTTGGCACGTGAAGTCGACGACACGCGCCAAGGACGGCCTTTACGTCTACGACACCGTACAGCGCCTCTACGACAGCCGCTTTCAGGATAAAGACGTCTCTGACATCAAGCAGTACATCAACATGGGTCCCATGGGCCGAGCGTTCACCTCGGACAAGCGCTGCGTGCTCCTGATCGACGAAATCGACAAAGCGGACGTCGAGTTTCCGAACGACTTGCTGCACGAACTGGACGCCATGACCTTTGATATTCCGGAGACCGGTGAGACCATCAAGGCACGTCAGCGGCCCATGGTTATCATCACTTCGAACAGCGAGAAGGAATTGCCGGACGCGTTCTTGCGCCGCGCAGTCTTCCACTACATCGAGTTTCCTTCCCGTGAGCTGATGACCAAAATCGTCAATGTGCACTTCGACAACCTGGGCAAGGACCTGCTCGACAAAGCGCTCGACGCCTTTTACCGCGTGCGCAACGTCGATGGCGTCCGCAAGAAGCCTTCCACCAGCGAGCTGGTTGATTGGATTAGCGCCCTCCTCGCGCACGCGGTTGATCCCAGCCAGGTGCAGGAGCTTCCCTTCCTTGGCACCCTGATTAAAAAAGAGCAGGACATGGGTCCCGTGATTCGCCTCGCTAAAAAGACGTCTTGAGCCTGGCCCGGACCGCAAGCGCCTCGTGTTTCGTAGGGGCCCGTATCACCCAGACCCGCTTGCTTTGCTCAAGCGGCCATTGCATGGAGCTTAGCCGATGACCAAGCATCAACCGGAAGCCAAACGGCGCGATCAAATCCTCGAGGCAGCCCGCAAGCTCTTCGTCGAGCGCGGCTATGTGGCCACCAAGATGTCAGACATCGCCGAGCTCGCCGGGCTCTCAAAAGGCGGCGTCTACTTTCACTTCGTGTCCAAAGAAGAAGTCTTCAGCGCGCTCGTCGAGGACGAGTTCCAGCGATCCATGAGCATCATCAATCTGATGGGCGAACAAAAGGAAGTCGACGTTTCGTTCTTCCCGCAGCTCGGCGCCACCTTCATCGAACGGTTTCAAGGCGAATCAGACACTGCGCGTTTTTTCATCGTCATGAGCGAAATGGCGCTGCGCGACAAAGACCTGCGCACGAAGCTGCAAGAGATTCAGAAGAGCTACATCGAGGCGCTCAGTCTTCTCGTCGAACGCGGCACCAAGGCGGGCTTCTTGCGCAACGTCAACCCGAGAGCGACGGCCTTCTTGTGGAAAGCCATGATGGACGGCGTTGAAGGCAACGTGGCGCTCGACTCGGCGAACGAGTTCCGCAATCTCGACTTCCCAGCCATCATCGACGTGGTGCTGAGCGGTGTGATCCAGAAGTGAGCATGAAGCCATTCGAAGCCGAAGCGGCAACCCTGCGCGGGTATTTGGAAAGCGCGCAACGCGTGATGATCACAGCGCCCGCGCCTGCCGACGGCGACTCCATTGGCTCGCAGCTCGCGCTACGCGCTGCTATCAAAGTGCACTTTCCGCGTTTGGATACGCGCATCGTCAATGAAGACATCTTGCTCGAGCGCTATCGGCACCTACCCGGTGCGCGCGACGTCGATCTTCCGCGCCAATTTCAGCCCGGTGATTTCGATCTGGGCATTGTCTGTGACGGTGGCGCCGAGCGGATTGGCGCGTCGAGTGCATTATTCGAAGCCTGCAAACACAAAGTCCAAGTCGACCATCACGCGGTTGGCGCCAAGTACAAATACGATTTGCGCATGTGGGATGGCAAAGCAGCTGCCACGACGGAGATCGTCTATCGCATTCTTCTGTCGCAAGCGCTGCCCGTAAAGCTGACGCCTGAGATCGCGCAAGCGCTCTACGTTGGTGTGATCTTCGATACTGGCTACTTCCGCCACAGCAGCACCACACCAGAGACCTTGGAGTTTGGCGCGGCCTTACTCCGCACCGGTTTCAACTTCTCCGACGTTGGCGAACGCGCCATGCTCATGCGTTCTATGGGCGGCATCCAATTGATGGGCCGCGTGATGGCCGAGTCGACTTCCTCCGCAGAGGGCCGGGTACTCTCCGGGGTGATTCCAAGGCATTTATTGAAGTCCTTCGCAGCACGGGATGAAGA
>JBIKMD010000757.1:0-3550 GCA_044359465.1 Myxococcota bacterium | reverse complement strand
AGGCAATAGAGTTGTAAATACGCAGTAAAAACGCTCAAATCGTCCATGGAGATATGAAAATGGGTGCAATACAGCTATCAGTCAGTCAGTTTGATGTCGTCTCGAACGTCATGTCGTTGGCAATCGCGGCGATGCTCGGATCCTTTGTTTTCTTTGTTCTGTCGCGTCAGCAGCTCTCAGCCGTTTACCGACCGGCTATGGTGATGTCAGCGCTAGTCGTGGTGATCGCGGGATACCACTACGTTCGTATCTTCGACAGTTGGCACGCGGCGTTCCAGCTCGTAGACGGCGTCTACAAACCCACCGGGAAATCATTCAACGACGCGTACCGGTACGTAGACTGGTTCCTCACTGTGCCGCTTCTGTGTGGTGAGCTGATCGCCGTGTTGAACTTGAAGAAGGGCGTTAGAGGGCCGCTGATGGCGAAGCTCATGATCGCTGCTTTCCTGATGATTGGGCTCGGCTACCCAGGCGAGGTCGCCTCCGAAAACTCCACGCGAGTAGTCTGGGGCCTGCTGTCGACGGTTCCCTTCTTGTACATCCTCTACGTCTTGTGGAGCGAGCTTTCGAAAGCTGTCGGCACGAAAGACGGCGAGGTGTCTGTCCTGCTGCGTAACACACGCCTTCTCTTGATCGGGACGTGGGGGTTTTATCCCATCGCATACCTCCTGCCTCTGCTCGGCGTTAGCGGCGCGACAGCACTCTCGGGGCTCCAGGTGGGCTACAGTATTGCGGACATCACGGCGAAATGCGGTTACGGCTTCATGATCTACGCCCTTGCTCGGGCAAAGATGGAAGCGGCGGGAGAGACCGTGGAGTCAGGGGTCATCGCGAGGGCTGCATGACTCCTGCAGATCGCGATGCGGTGACTGGTCAGTACCGAGCAACCGGATACGCGCTCCTTGCATCGGGTTCTTTCGGCGTAGCCGTGGCAACGGCGGCGTACGTGGCGGAGCTTCAATTGCGCTTCATCGACGCCAAAAGCATGGGGTTCTTTGGCACTGTCACGCTGCTCGTTGGAGCTTGGCAATTGCTGAGCGCACGACGAGCTCGATGAACTTGCAAGGTGCGCCCGCTTGTTTCATTGCTCATTTGGTCTGCGCGCCAGTGCACACTTGATTCGGACGGAAATTCTACCAGGTGACGCGAAAGGTCATTGCGTCCATTGGCGGAGACTCACCTGGCAACACGAGTCACGCAAGAATCACGATCGGATACCCAGCTTTCTTTATCGCACCGATGCGGGGAGCTTGAGGCCGATCTTGGCAAAGCGCGGGCGCATGATGTCGGTAACCGTCTTGCGGAAGGTGGCATCGGCTTCGTCTGGTGGACAAGCGCCCAAGCCGCGCGATGCGACAGCCATGCGCAGACGTCGCGCACGCGCCTTCGCTGCTGGCGCCATGTCACGGCTGATGAAGCTCTTTGCCAAGGTACCTACGTATTCGCTCGCGTACTCACTCAGCTCTCGGCGGTGAGCTTGCGATAGCGTTGGCACAATGCGACTGGCAATGCTCCATCCTAGCCTCGAGTGGACCGCCTCATCTTTCACGATGTCTGCGAGCACGGCGGCTGCAACCGGGTGCGTCGTGTGATGCATGCGCTGGCGCATGAGCTCGAGTGAAAGTGTTTCACTGACGCAGCCGGTGCCAATGACCCAAAATGCCAATGGCCAGCCTAGCGGATCTCCCATGTGCTTTGGATCAAAATCGATGCATTCAGGTACATCTTCACAATAGCCACCGAAGGCTTCGGCCATGTCTCGCGACAATTCGGTATGGCGGATTTCATCTTGGGAGACGTGCATCATTGCAGCGAGCTCATCGAGGGATCCGCCTTCGCGGACCAGCGCTAGCACTGCTTGCGAAATCGCTGGAACCGCCGCGTATTCACTGAATGCGCGCTCGCTCCAAAAACGCGCTGCGGGCGCGCAGCGAGGCAATCCATGCAACACAGGGAGTACGGGTTCCTGCCGCGTGTTCAGTACGCTTCGCAGACGAGCCATGGGCGGGTCGCCTGAACGCAGAGGCAAACGGTGTTTCATTTCTTTTTCCGTTTGCTGCCGATCGCCTCTTGCCAGGCGCGTGGACGTCCTTGCACTGCGTCCGGACGCGTGGGTTGCGAAGGAGCAGCGCTCTCGCTGAGTCCGAAAAGTTGCACGAGCTCCATGAGCACCGCGTTTACTTCGTCCTCGCTAGGCTCTGCATCGAGCTCGTCTGTGCCTTCGTCTTGCACCGATCAACCCCGAATGATGTTTGGTCTTTGGCCAAACTTGAACGTCAGGTTTAGACCGAGCTCTTTGGCGCTAGCCGTAAACATTTTCGCGGCATTCTCTGACAATCCGATTTGGGTGTAGGTCCGATCCGTCATCTTCTTCATTGCTTTCAGCACCGCGCCTTGCATCTTTGGCGAGTACTTTCCGAGCGCGCTCGCGAACTTCTTCGCTTCGTCACATTGAAGACGTATTGCGAGGTGACTTGACCAAAACGCAGCGGCGATTTGCGGTCATTGCTTGCCGAATTGATCGATGGGTCTGCGACGAAGTTTTTGATAATCTGATTGGCAGAAATTGAGGCCATGGGTTTCTCCTGTGGTTGCAAAAGCGTTATCGCTGCGACGCAGCCGGAAGCGGTAAGATCCGAGGGTTCGTCGTAAAGATGCTGATGCCCATGTGCAGACCAAACGGCGGTCTGTCAGAGCTGTCTGACCACCCAATTTGCGCAGTGGGCAGTTCAAGCGCGACCTTACGTAAGTGAGATCCTGGGCGAGCGATTTTCAGGGTTTCTGTGATGAGATCGACGATCTTGTGGGCGCTGAGCGATTGCAGAGGCAGACGGAGGCGGGTTGCGGTGAGCGCAGGATACACGAGCACCCGGACCGCGAGTGAAGCAGCCAAAGGCGGTTACAGTTTTAGAGGAGCCGCGCTTGTCGCATGGGCGGCGGAGGCGCGCGAGCAGAAGCGGGGTTGCCACCCGCCGCTCATCATCAAGAGACTCGCGGTCGTGTGGCGCTTATGCCGACACGCGGCCAGTTTGGATGTGCCGGTGACTAATGCTCAGGCCGGAGACACCTAGCGCAGCATCGCGAGCCCCGCGCTCGTCAGCTCGATGGTGGCTACGGACTGACGACGATGAGGCTTTCGTCACTGGTTCGACGTAAGATGTATCGGCCTTTTCCCGACGGACTCACCGCAAAGCGTAGTCCGCTCACTTGTATCTCCATACCAAAGCCCGTCATTCTAGTGATCGTCGCTGTGTTTGGTTGCGAACCAAATGTGCCGAGCGCTTGGTCGAGTGAGAGTGCACAGTCGTGGTGCGTGCGAGCAGATAGATTGATGGCAGATTGATGGCGAATGCCGCATGAAATTGACCCTGGCCGTCAAAACCAAAACCGATGATCGGGCCGCGGATTCCCTCCACAATGGTTTCGCTGAAACCTTGGGCGCTCACGCAGGTGATGAATGTTTCTGACCCGCTGTTGAAAACGCACGGCTGATCCTGTGCGTCGAGCTGGAAGTCGAAACCGTCTTCCGTTGAGGCAAGAAAATTAGCGA
>JBIKMD010000755.1:0-3554 GCA_044359465.1 Myxococcota bacterium | reverse complement strand
AGCGGTCTCTGCTCCGCACAAGAACGTCCACCAGTAACGGCGTGACGAGGAGTTCGAATGCACGTCGAAGGTGGCCTTCAAATACGCAGCGTCATCGAGCTGCACGGCGGCTCTCGGATACGCGATGTTTGTGGAGAAGATGTCTTGGTGCCAATCAGCCGTCACCGTATGGAGCTTGCCGCGCTCAATGAAGAACTGACTGTCGTCAGCACCGTAGGTGTAAAACGACCACTTCGCGTTTTGGTAGATCTTGCCTTGTTGTGAACGAGGATGACTGCTCGTGCTCACGAACACCGGCTGATCATCGCTGGCAAAGTCATCAAAGAAGGTAGCGGTAGGGGGCGGCGCATCTGTGCCTTTGGCTTTTACTCGCAGCGTCGTACGGGCGAGCACTCTGGGGGCCGCGAGCGCGGGATCCGCTGGTGCTGCGAGCGGGCCTGCTCCGTGCCCGTTGCGAATCAAGCTGCCAAATCTGGCGCGAATTTCGGCTTCAGTAAAAATCTCGAAATTTTCTGCATCAACAGGATCGGCGTTGTCACTGATGACGTTTATCTTCTTGTGCACGAGGCCCATCGCTCCGGTGAAGGGGCACGTTTGATCGACAGCCTCAACAACGACGACGCTGTCTTTGCCTAGGCCTGTGATCTCGAGCTTGCGCATGAGCTCGAGCTGCGCTGGCGCTTTGATATTTCGCTGCCGATACCCTGCGCAGTGCACGTCGCCACCAAGCACCTTGACGGTCTCAGTGCCCTCGATCGTCACACCGTCAGACAAGCGGTACGCGCGGTAGTCCTTTGCCCCCGCCACGGCGGGAAGCTCGAGCACCGCGCTGTCGCGATCGGCCACTAGCGTCACACCTTCCATGAGCGGCGCGGTAGGCCAGGGCAAAGCGAGACCAGCCTCCGTTTTGGGCGCGGTCGGATTGTCCGCGATTTCACCCACCGCACCTATAGGAATGAGCTCCCCAGGTGAGACCACTTCGTCGCGCGATGCGTCGGTAGGTGTGGGGTCCGTCCCGGGACCTGCACTTTTGCACGAAAAAAGGAATGCGAAAAAGATAGCGGTGCGTAGATTCACGCTGAAGTTTCTGCCACGGCGGCAGGTCAAAGGTCTATGCGGTTATGACCTTGACATGAAAGAAGAAAACTTCGACTGGCGGCTCGAAGATGTCTGCAAAGCGAGATTTTTACGAAGTGCTCGGTGTCGCCCGCGATGCCGACGACAAAGTTTTAAAGAGTGCCTACCGAAAATTGGCGCTCCAATATCACCCCGATCGCAACCCTGGCGATCAGGCAGCCGAGGCGAAATTCAAAGAAGCCGCGGAGGCTTACGAGGTGCTGTCTACGCCGGAGAAACGTCAGGCCTACGACCGCTATGGTCATGATGGCCTGCGCGGCGCCGCCCAAGGCCCGGGTTTCTCTGGCGTTGAAGACATCTTCTCGAGCTTCGGCGACATCTTTGGAGATTTATTCGGCGGCATGGGCGGACAGCGTTCGAGATCCCGCGCGCGGCGTGGCAACGATGTCCGTTATGACCTACAGATTTCGTTTCGCGAGGCGGCTTTTGGCGTCAAGCGAACCATCGAGATCACGCAGCAGGCCACCTGCAGCACCTGCGAGGGTTCGGGCGCCAAGGCGGGGACCTCACGCGAAACCTGCCGCGCTTGCGGTGGACGCGGCGAAGTCATGCACGGCCAGGGGATGTTCATCATCTCGACGACTTGTCCGTCCTGTCGCGGCGAAGGGTCACGGATTGCGAGCCCGTGTGAAGACTGCGCGAGCCGCGGCGCCACACCCAAGAAGATCTCTGTTGAATGCGACATTCCCGCAGGAATCGCGGACGGAATGAGTCTGCGTTACGTCGGCAAAGGCGAGCCCGGGGCGCAAGGCGGCCCAACGGGCGACCTCTACGTGGTGATTCGCGTAGAAGAAGACGAGGTCTTCGAACGCAAAGACGACGACCTCATTGTACAAGTGGGCGTCAATATTGCCCAAGCGGCACTCGGCGATAAAATCAAAGTCCCCACACTCGCAGGCGAGACCGAAGTCGACCTCAAGGCTGGCACCCAGCCGGGCGACCACATCGTCCTAAAGCGCGAAGGCCTTCCAAACCTACGTGACGGCCGCCGCGGCAGCCTCTTCATCGTCTTCCGCATCGACGTCCCCACCGAGCTCACAGCCGAACAACGCGAGCTGCTCTCCAAGCTCAATGAATCCTTCGGCGGAAAACCCCTCGGCAAAAAGAAGCGCGGCTTTTTCAAATAGTGATGTCAGTATTTGCCGGCGGCGGCCTTGGCACCGGTGACGATGCCGACGGAGGCCGAAGCGCCAATACGGGTAGCGCCGGCGCCGAACATTTTTTTGGCGTCTTCTGTGGTGCGGACGCCGCCTGAGGCTTTGACGCCCATCTCAGGGCCGACGATCTTGCGCATGAGGGCAATGTCTTCAGCCGTTGCGCCGCCAGGACCAAAGCCCGTGGAGGTTTTCACGTAGGCGGCCCCTGCGACTTTGGAGAGCGTGCAGCCGATGACTTTTTCATCGTAGGTGAGACCGCCGGTTTCCAGAATCACTTTCACCGGAATACTGCCCGCAGCAGTCACGACGGCGCAGATGTCATTGAGAACGGTGGCGTAATCCTTCGATTTCATGGCGCCAATGTTCATCACCATGTCGATCTCTTTGGCACCGTTGCGAATCGCCTCTTTGGTTTCGAACGCTTTAGCGTGGCCCGTGCCTGCGCCTAGCGGGAAGCCAACGACAGCAATGGGTTTCACGGAGCTTCCTGCGAGCTGCGACGCGACGAGACGAATGTTGGCCGCATTCACGCACACGGTGGCGAAGCTGTACTTCTTGGCTTCGTCACACACTTTGATCAGGTCTTCGCGCGTGGCGTCTGCGCGAAGCAAGGTGTGGTCAATGAATGGCGCAATGTCACTTGGAGGCGCATCGTTGCCGGCAAGCTGTGCAATGCGGTCGAGCCCAATTTCACGCAGCTCGCGCACATCTTGTGGACGTTTGGTCGCGCAGCCGCCGCACGGACCACAGGTTTCGGCCGAAACACTCTTGCCTGGCTCTTCGGCAGAACAAGCACCGCGAGCCTGCGGAAGCGTCTGCACTGATGCGAGAACGCGACGGGTGATTTCGTTGATCAGTTGTTCGTTGCTCATGCGCAGAGCGGCATAACATCGGCCAGGTTATTTGACCACGGCTGTCAGATTGAACTGAGGAGGGGTGGTGGCCGCAGTGTCGTTATCGTCGTAGACGGCGTAACCGAGGCCCTCCAAACGCGTGCCAACCGGGGGAAACATCCCAGGCGGGAGCACGGGCGAGATCGCGTCAAACAACACCGCCTGCCCGCTGTTGTCGTTTGCCACGTTCACCGCAAACCCCTGCTGCCCACTAAACATCGGTAAAGCGGTAGGGAAGAACGCGCTGCTTAGCTGCAGCATGTCACGCGAGCCTTTATCTTTTGGCAAGAGATAGAGCGTGGCACCTGTAGCGACGAGCGGCTGCTGGCTCGGCATGAACACGCAACGTGAGGGTGCATTTGTGCCG
>JBIKMD010000753.1:0-3560 GCA_044359465.1 Myxococcota bacterium | reverse complement strand
CCCATCGTGAGGGCCTTCGAGGGGCGCATCGTCAAAACCATTGGCGATGCGTATATGCTCGTGTTCCGATCGCCAACTGACGCCGTGCGTTGCTCGCTGGCAATTCAAGACAAGCTGCACATTGAGAACCAGCAGCGCACGGAAGATGAGCGCATCCATGTGCGTATTGCCGCCAACATCGGCGAAGTGCGCGTGCACCGCGGTGACGTGTTCGGCGAACCGGTCAACATTGCATCGCGCGTAGAAACCATTACGCCCGCTGACGAGGTGTATTTCAGCGAAGCGCTTTATCTGACAATGAACCGCTCGGATCTCTCGCTCGAACGTGTGGGCGAGTACGATCTCAAAGGGATTCCGGAGCCGGTCACGGTGTATCGTGCGCGGCGTTTCGCCGATGCTCCAGACGACGCTGAGGCACGCAAAAAAGCGCTCCCATTTGGCGGTAAACAGATCGCGCTTTGGCAACGGCAGCAGTGGGTCCAACGTGCGACGCTCGGCATCTGGGCCTTCGCGCTGATTGGCCTCACCTTCGCGGCCTACCTGCGCTACCGGCCAGAGACCGACTACTCGCAGCTCGTACAAGCAGCGAAATCTGCCGTCGAGAGCAACAATCCCACCGAAGCAATTGCGCGCGCCGGTGAGATTCCGCCGTCTGCCGTTCAAGAACGTACGCTCGTGCGGCGCTATCGCCGGCAAGCGGCGCAGCAACTCTACGAACGCGGGGAAATAGACACTGCGCGTTCAGAGATCGACGCGCTGATCGCGGAAGACACACGCGATGGCGACGCGCTGCTGCTGCGCGGACTGGTGCTCGCCAAGAAAGACGACTTGAAAGGCGCCTTCATCGCGCTCAACGATGCGCTCAAGCTGAACCCAGCGCTCGGCACTAAACCAGAGCTCATTCCGGTGTGCGTGCGAGGTTACAGCGATCCAGTGACGCGCAAGCAGGCCGACACGCTGGTGGAAAATTTCCTCAAAGAAGCAGCCGTGCCTGCGTTGACGCGGCTCATGCAAACGTCGCCAGATCGGAACGTGCGCATGACCGCTGCGGCGCGCCTCGAGAGGCTTGGTGCGGGCCAAGAAGTCGATTGGGTGCTCCTGGCGCTCGAGGATCTCAAATCCACGTCATGCAAAACCAAACGTAACGCCATTCAGCGCCTGATCTCCGAAGGTGATGAACGCGCCGTCGGCCCGCTGATGAAGGTGGGTGAAGCCAAGAACTGTGTGTCACAAGTCGCCCTCAAGGCGGCAGAAACGATCATGGGTAAATAAGTGCGCCTCCGGTTGTTCTGTAGGATCGCGCAGAAGGTGCCGTCTTGATCGGCGTGCTGCTGCTCCCTTTGGCGCTGCTCGCTGCGCCAGAACAAAAGAACGTGAAGACCACGGGCTTTGCAGTGACCGACCCTGCGAGCGTGCTCGATATTTCGGGGCTCTGGCTTTTTCATAGCGGTGACAATCTGGCCTTTGCTCGGCCGAACATGGACGACACCCACTGGGATCAGCGGCGGGTACCTACCGGCAACGCCGTGTGGAGTTTCCGCTGGGCGGGCTACGCCTGGTATCGCCTGCACATCAACGTAGATGCAGATGTGGTCGAGAGCGATCAGATGATCAGTCTTGGACCAGCGCGCGAATCGATCGAGCTCTACGTGAATGGTTCGCTCGTGGGCGAACGCGGGCGTTTTGGCTCACGTCCGCATGGCGGCACGCGCCTGCTTCCGCTCACCGCCATCATTCCCGGCGGCCTGCTCGTCCCAGGTAACAACGTGATTGCCGTGCGCGTGTATGATCCCACTTTTGAAGGTGGGCTCGTTGGTGGACCCATCTGGATTGGCTCGCCTGCGCTCGTCCGTTCGCGCGTTGAAACCAAAGGCACCACCGCTATCGCGCTGACGATCGGCCTCGCGCTCGTCTCACTTTGCCTCGGGCTTGGGGTGTTGCTTGCAAGAACACGCGCGCAAGCCCAAGAATCGGGTTGGCTCGTGGGCGCAGCCTTTGCCATGGCGGTTCACCACTTGGATGGCACCGGACTCTTCGAAGCGACGCTGCCGAACTTAGAGCTCGCGCTGCGTCTGCCGGTGCTTGCCATCTTCATTGCAGCAATCTGCTTTGGAACTTATTTCTCCATTCGCTACGGCGTACGCGGACCGTCGCGCTTTCATGCGCCGTGGGTGCTCATCTTCGCGAGCACGGCACTCGTGTTGTTCCTTCCTTCTGCGTGGTACTTCTTTGCTGCACGCCCAGCTGCGCTCGCGTCGACTTTGGTAGCAACACTGATCGCCGCCGATGCCTGCGGCCGCTCTATTCGCCGCAAAGAGCACGGCAGCCTGGTGGTGTTCATTTCACTCGTGTCGCTCGCGGGTTTGTGCGTCGCGGACGCGCTCTCCGCAACGAGCGCGTCTTTGTCACTGGGTTCGGTTGGCGCCGTTGGTGTGGCGCTGATTGCAACCTTCGTCAGCGTGCGCCAATCCTCTCTCGACTACACGACCGTGGTGCAGCGCATGCAGGCGCTCGAAAAGACCGTCGATGAGCGCACGGGTTACGGCATTCTCGACGCCACCGTGCTCAGCATCAACAGCGCGCATGCGTTCATGAACGTGGCCATCCACGAGGCCGCGCGCGAGCTTCAAGTGCGACGCTGCTCGCTCGTGGTCCTCAGACAAGATGGCAACCTGCACATCGAAGCTTCTGTCGGATTGCCCAAACACGCGGTGGAAAGTCCGGTGAGCAAAGAGGGCAGCATTGCGCACTATGTCTTCGACAACGGCAAGCGGGTGACCAATGAAACCCTGCCCGCTGAGCTTGCGGGCGCACGCCGTGCTGGCGCGTACATGACCAACGCCTTTGTGTGCCAACCCATCGTCGTCAACGGGAAAATCGCGGGAGTTCTCAATGTGTCGGATCGCCATGACGGGCGCTCGTTCGGCCCACTCGAAGAAAGTGTCGTGGCGCAAGTGTCCACCAAAATCGCGATCGTCCTGGCGCGCGTCCAAAAATAGCAACCGGCGTCCACGCAACGGCGCTTGCATTAAGGTCACACATGGATGAACCTTCATCTGCCATGAAAAAAGCCATGATTACGTGCGCCCTTACCGGCGTTCTTACTGACCCGAAACAACACCCCGTTCCGGTGACCGCCAAACAAATGGCCGCCGCCGCGCGCGATGCGTTCAATGCAGGCGCCACCATCATGCACTGCCACTTTCGCCAGCAGGAAGAAGGGCTCGGACACCTACCCTCCTGGGATCCGGACGTCTGCGCAGAGGTGGTACAAGCCATTCGCGATGCTTGCCCGGGCGTAGTCATCAACATGACAACGGGTGTGATCGGTCCCGATCTTTCCGGACCGATTGCGTGCCTCGATCGTGTGAAACCAGAGATGGCGGCGCTCAACGCTGGCTCGCTCAACTATCTCAAGCTCAAAGCGAACAACGGCTGGGCCTGGCCGCCTATGGTCTTCGACAATCCTGTCGAAAAGATCGTCGAGATGGCACAGGCTATGAAACGCAACGGCACCGTGCCGGAGTGCGAATGCTTCGACACCGGCATTCTGCGCAGCG
>JBIKMD010000752.1:0-3563 GCA_044359465.1 Myxococcota bacterium | reverse complement strand
GCCTACGCGTGCTCGGGGTGATCACGTTTTCGAGCGCGCGCAACCAGCCCTCGTTTTCATCGTCGCGGCGATCGCCGAGTGCAGGCACGACCAAGACTTCACGTGCGCGTGTCGTTGCGACGTACAGCAAGCGCAGTGCTTCCTCTTTATCTTGAACGAGCACGGCATCCCGGTTGTCGAGCAACTCTTTGGGCGCCGCGCCGCAGAGCGGGACCGCCCACAGCTTGCGCGCAGGATCAACGAAACGAGAAGGCTCGCGGTGTGTGACAGGCGCTGTTGGGTCGCACAGAATGACCACGGGAAACTCTAGGCCTTTGGCTTTGTGCACGGTCATCACACGCACGCCGTCAGTCCCCTCTTCCACCACAACGGCCTCGTTCGCATTGCCGCGTTCGGCATCGTCGTCGAGCAGCGACAAGAATGCGCGGAACGACGTGAGCCCACCTTGTTCGTAGCGGCGCGCCAAATCGAGCAGGCGCAGCATGTTCGCGAGCGCTTGTTCGCCTGCCGGCCAAATCGCAATTCCAGCATGCGCGCGAGTCGCGTCGAGTAGACGCCCAATGGTGTCCGCTACGGCACGCCGATTGCGGCCACGGTGCAGCGTACGCAAGATAACAAATGCTGCGGCAATCGGCCGCGTCAAATCCGTGAGCTTAGTTTCGACAACCTCACGCACGGGATTCAGATGCCCTTGCACGTGTTTGAAGGCGAGCAAGGCGTCGTCGTTGATGGCGAAGAATGGGCCGTGCAGCGTTGCGTAAACGCTGAGCGTGTCATCAGGCCACTCGATCGCAGCGAGTGCATTGCGCAGCGCAATCACCTCTTCGCGATCGTGAAAGCCACGCCCACCCACGAGCACATGTGGGATTTGGCGAACTTCCAAAGCACGCGCATACGGACGCGTGACATCGCGCCCAAAACTCTGCAGACGTTTGAACAACAAACACACATGACGGGCCGCAATGGGCTGTAGCTCGGCAGAGCCGCGTTCCGTCACAGTCCAGCCGCTCTTGTTCACGACCCACTCGATGAATGCCCCGACAGCGTCTGGGAAAGATTCGTCGATCTTGAAGTTCACGATCTTCCCGTAATCACCGTAGGGCCTTGGCACCGGGAGCGCGATCACTGTTGGTCGACCCGTGGGATCCTCACGAAACGCAGCAAGCGGAACGTATTCAGCTTGAGAACGCGAAGCATTGGTCTTCATCTGCGGCGCGAACGCCGCGTTCACAAGCGACTGAATCGAGGGCGCACTCCTGAAACTCGTGCGCAGGTGAATCAGCTTAGCGCCTTGCGCGAGCAGCGTCGCCTTGACCGCTTCGTAGAACGAGACGTCGGCGCGGCGAAACCGGTAGATCGATTGTTTAGGATCACCAACGAGAAAGAGTTTCCCGGGTTGCACCGTGTCTTTGTCGTCGATGCTCGAGAGCAGAAACAGAATCTCGGCTTGCAACGGGTCTGTGTCTTGAAACTCGTCGATGAGCAAATGCGTGAAGCGCTTCTGTAGCTCGGCTCGCACTTTAGTGTTCGACTTGAGCAGATCACGCGTCACTATGAGTAAGTCGAGAAAGTCGAGCTTGCCGGTCCGCGCTTTGTTGTCTTCATACGCGGTCACCAGACTTTGGAGCTCGGAGAACAAGCAGGCAGCAAGGTCAGCATCCGCCTGATCGAGCATGGCGTCCAGCTCGCTCTTGATCGCGTTGCGCTGCGCCACAAGCGTGTCTCGCGCAAGCCCGTCCGCTTTAGCGTACCAGCGTCCTGCCCCTTTCCACGACCAGCAGCGTGCACGCGCCAGAAGGCGGAGCTCAGCCTCGATTGCGTCGTAGTCGCCAAGACGCCGATCGAGCTCGCGCACCACGCGTGCGATTTCGGTGAAGCTTTTGTTCAACCAATCGTCAGCGTCGCCATGACGAGCGAGTGCCGCGAGCGGACGCAGCCGAGAGACCAGCTGATCAATGGCGGCTATGCGATCAAACTCCGGTCGTGCGTAGGGCGTGGGAAAATCGCGTTGTTCAATCAACGTGCGCCCCGCGGCCCTGAGCGACTTGCGTGGCCCATCTTGCTCGCGTTCGCTCGTAGCCCGCCGAAGTACGCGAGCCACACCTTCGCTCGGTCCTGCGTTCAGCTGATCTTGGAACCAGCGCGCAAACGCTTCATCGTAAAGGCGCGTCGTCTCGTCTTCGGCCGCGATCTCGAACAAAGGGTCTACGCGCGCTTCGACGGGTCGCTCCCTTAGCAGGTCACCGCAAAAGGAGTGAATCGTGCCAATGCGTGCAACTTCGAGCTGGCTCAACGCTTTGTCGAAAGCAGCGCGTTCACCTGCGCTCTGCGCTTTATAACGCGCCTGCTCGATCTCTGTGCGAAGCCGCAGCTTCATTTCACCTGCGGCTTTTTCCGTGAAAGTCACCGCAACCAGATCTGCGAGCGTAGCTTTGCCGGTACGAATCAGAGACAAAATGCGATCAATGAGCGCCGTTGTTTTGCCAGTGCCCGCTGCTGCTTCCACCACCAAAGTGGTCTCGAGATCCTGCGCAATCTGATCGCGCTCGCGCTGATCGACGATCATGGGAGTTTCCTCAGCTCGATGAGATCTTTGAGCGGCGCCTGCGGCTTACGCTTGGTGCGTGTTTCCTCTTCTGGTCCGCAGACACGCACGTAATCGCAATAGCGACACGCGTCTTTTTTGGGTGCCGCCGGTAAGAATCCCGTTTCCAGCGCCGCGCCGATGACTTTGCTCACAGTCGCTTCAGCGCTGCGTGAAAAGGTATCGAGAGGTACCCGGTGCGTGGCAAAGTCTGCGCGCGCCGTGCAGTAATAGAGCACGCCCGAGTCAACACGTACGCCAGGAAAACGCTGCTCGAGCGCAAGTGCATAGAGCACGGGCTGTAAGATCTCGCCGCCCGCAATGACCGTGTCCGCATCGGTGCGCGGTTTTCCCGTCTTGTGATCGACAGCGCGTAGCGACCCATCAGTGGAACGCTCAATCAAGTCGATGGACCCGCGAAGCTGTAGTCCGCTCCCGAGCACCAGCGCTTCTTTCTGGCTCTGGGCATCTTCAGCGCGCGGCTCGGGCAAACCGAACGAGAGCTCGAAGAAGGCCGGCGTCCACGTGGTCTCCGTCGTCATGCGCCGCAGCCATTCTCGCAGATCCGCCGCAATGCTTTCGATCGCATCATCCCAGACACGCGCAATGGCGGGCGCCATGGCATCTTTGAAGCGATCGGCGACCATGGCCACGGTTTCATCGAGCAGCAGCAGCGCCGCGTCGAGGTTCGTCGCTCGTACGGGGAGCCATTCACGCGCGCGCAAAGCGATCAGTAGCTCGAACTGCGTTTCATGGACGAGCGAACCGCGCGTGAGAGGATCCACGTCCTCTATGGGACTTGGCTCATCACGCGGCGCGAGGCGGTGCACGGCAGACAACAAGAAACGATAAGGACACGCCGCATAGTGCTGCAGTGCCGTGGGCGAGAACGATCGCTGTGCCAAGGTATGCGCTGCAATCGCTTCAAGCGCTTCTGGCGCGGGATCAACGAGTCCATCCACGCCCTTCCAAGACTTGA
>JBIKMD010000023.1:0-12296 GCA_044359465.1 Myxococcota bacterium | reverse complement strand
ATGCGAGGTCATCAAGATGGCGCCTTGAAAGCCCTTGAGAAAGCTCTCGAGCCAAATGATCGATTCGATATCCAAATGGTTGCTCGGCTCGTCGAGCAGCATGGCATCTGGCTTCATGAGCAAGATGCGCGCTAGCGCGACACGCATTTTCCAACCGCCGGAGAGGTTACCCACGTCGCCGTCCATGACTTCTTGGCTAAAGCCAAGGCCGGCCAGGATTTCACGGGCTTGTGCGTCGAGCGCATAACCACCAAGTTGATCATAGCGCGCTTGCACATCGCCAAAGCGCTCTAGCAATTTGTCCATGTTGTCTGCTTGGGCCGGGTCGGCAAGCGCGTGTTGTAGCTGCTCCAGCTCGAGCGCAACGGCAGACACCGGTCCCGCTCCGTCGAGCGTTTCCGCGACGACCGAGCGCCCTTTCATCTCGCCTACATCTTGGCTGAAGTAGCCAATCGTCACACCGCGATCGATGGCGACCTGACCGGCGTCAGGCTGCTCCTGACCTACGACCATTCGGAATAGGGTAGATTTTCCGGCGCCGTTGGGACCAACGAGACCGACTTTTTCGCCGCGGTTGATCACAGCCGAGGCCTCGAGGAACAAAATCTGCTGGCCGTGCTGATGGCCAATGTTGTCGAAGCGGATCATGATGCGACGCCGCGTAGCGCAACCGCACTGTGCCGGCTAGCCTGTTGAATGCGAATCGAGCGGAAGCTTGAGGAATGGAAACAAGAGGGGCTGCTCGACGACGCGGCAGCGGAGCGGATTCGGGTCTTCGAGGCGAGCCGGGTTGGCAGTCAGCGCTGGGTGGTTTGGGCATTTGCCGCCGTGGGCGGCCTAGCGGTCGTGTGCGGCATCATTTCGCTCATCGCCGCCAATTGGGAGGACATTCCGGATGCGCTGAAGCTCAGTTTGGGCCTAGGTATGCTCGTAGGCAGCGCGGTGGCGGCCATGAAGACGGACGGTTGGATCCGAGACCTTCTGCTGCTGATGCACCAAGGTTTGGTCATTGCACTGATTGGGCTGGTCGCGCAGGTGTACCACCTGTCTGGCCATCCCTACCGGCCCTTTGTGGTGGCGGGCCTGTTTGCCATTCCTGCTGCGTTCGCCGGCCGCCGGGCCCTGCTCTTCGACGTGCCACTCTACTATTTCATGCAGGCGCTGTGGCTCATTCTGGACGAGGCCAACCTGCTGGACATGCTCTTTGGTGGGTTTCGCGCACCTGGCGTGCTCGTGTTCATTGCGAGTGCGCTGGTCTGTCTGGACCGAAGGCCCTCCATCGCGCGTCCGGCACTTCGCCGCTGGGCCTTCGCCTTGGGCGCGGTTGCGATCATCACGGCAGCCATCAGCTGGTCCTCGGAGAGTGATTGGTACAGCACGAACCATCCCTGGCCGGGCTTTGATTGGCCGCTGATGCTCAGCCTCGTAGGCCTGGCGGCCGCAGGCTTCGTCACGTTTCGTCAGCGTGTGGACTATGCGGTGCTCGCAGCCGGTGTCATTGGCGCCGTGCTGATCATCTCAGCGCCGCACACGCCTGAATGGAGCCACCAGCTCAAGCAACTCGTTGGCTTCACCTTGTTTTGTAGCTTCGCAGCTGCGTACACCATGGCGTCCGCCAATTGCGGTAGCCGCTTTGGCGTGAACGCGGGCTCGTTTGCGCTCGGCGTGCGCATTCTGATTCTGTTTTTCGAGTTGTTCAAAGATCTCACAGACACTGGGTTCGGACTCATCATCACCGGGATTCTGCTCGTTGGTATTGCTTATTTGTGGTGGCGTTTACGTGTGCTCATCCCAGTCAAGGTGAAGCCGTCCGAGGTGAAACCATGAACAAGCGTTTTGCCTTTATTATCGTGCTCGATGTCGTATTTTTTGGCGGTTGGATTGCACAGAACGAGTACAAGGCGCGTGTTGGCGACGAGGTCCTGCTACCTGTGCGAGGTTATGATCCGCGTGATCTGCTTTCCGGCCACTACGTGCGCTTTCGTTTGGTAGCTGAGAGTCAAGCCTCTGAGCTGGTGGATCGCAACCGGAGCGGCCCCATGCCTTTTTGCATTGAAAAGGCAGACGATGAGCGCTGGAACGTCACCCAACAAGGCACCTGCGAGGTGTTCATCATGGGTGATGTCGATCGCGGCACCGTTCATTTTCCCGTTGACCGTTTCTATGTGGACGAAGCCAGAGCGAACGAGGTGTTGTCATTTTCAGAATCGAAAGACACCTTTGTACGCGCGCGGGTTGACGCCGACGGTGGCGTGCGGCTGCTCGACCTCGTGGTGAACGGGAAGTCCTTCTCCGGCAGGTGAACACGCCTCATCGCCAGCCCAAACAATCCCGTAGGTCCTAATTCAGTGACGCGCCGAGGCGAGTTCCGACTCGCGCGCCAAGTTGCTTTGGCTTTGCGCGCGGCTTACGCGCGCGCACCATGAGCACGGACACGTCCGCCCCCTCGCTTCGTTTGAACGATCTCTATCGTCAGCAATCAGACCATGCGCCCGCTCTGCTGGCTGAGGCACACGGCATCGCAATTGTCTTTGGTGGCCAAGCAAGTGACTATCTCACGGCGCTGTCGCGGCTATACCGACCAGGAACCAGAGCCGGCGAGTTCCTTGATGGTTTTGTGGCCCAGCAGCAAGCGCTGCTTGCCTCCCTTCCGATGACAGAGCAGATGCTCTACCCTCATGGCCTCGATTTTAGGCCGTGGCTCGACGGCGAACGCCCAAACACGTTGTCGCAAGCGCAGCTCTCGCTGCCGCTCATCTACGCTACGCAAATGGCGGAGCTTCTCTCGCTGCTAGAAGCTGGCTTTGACCGACCTGCCTTCTGGCAAAAAATCGTGGCAACGAGTGGACATAGCCAAGGACTAGTGCCCGCGCTGTGCGTGAATGAGACGCTCAAGACAGGTAGTCTCGACGAACGCGCGCTCGACTATGCAAAGCTCGTCTTCTTCATGGGTCTTCGCGTCGCGCAAGCGGTGGGCAGCGAACGCCACGAGCAAGCGCCAATGGCGTCGGTGCGCGGTTATACGACCGCCGAGCTCGAAACACTGCTCGGAGAAGGCGCCTACGTTGCGCTCTCCAACACCTCACAATCAAAAGTAGTGTCTGGCCACCCGCACGCGCTCGAACGTTTACGAAGAGCCATTGGCGCCGATGTCGACTCGCGTAAACAACGCAAAGCAGCGGGGCGTTACGCAGGCCCAGTGCCGGATGGTGGCTTCGAATACCTGCCGGTGACCGCTCCTTTTCATTCACCTTTGCTGGCAGAGGCAGCAGCCAGAGCCGCGCGTGACGTTGCGGGCTTTGCTATTGACCTCAGTGCCCTACCCGTACCGCTGGTCGATGGTTACAACGCAAGTGACGTGCGTGATCCATTGCACTGGCTCACGCGCCGGGTGCTCGTCGATCGCGTAGAGTGGACAAGCGTTGGAAAGCATTTGCAGACGCTCGGCGCGGGTTATGTCTTCGACTTTGGTCCTGGCGACACGGTCGCAAAGCTGTCCATGTCGAACCTACGAGGACGAGGCGCCGCGGTGCTGGCCATTTCGATCGACGCGGATCGCAAACGCGCGCTCGACTCGCGAATAGCGCCTTCGGTCCCGCGCTCCTACGACGTCTTTGCACCTAAGCGCATCGCGTCCGGCGTATTCAACCGCTTTGTCGAAGCAACAGGACGCCAGCCGGTCATTCTGCCAGGCATGACGCCGACTACCGTAGAGGCACCACTCGTGGTGGCCGCAGCCAACGCGGGTTTTGTTGCAGAGCTGGCAGGCGGCGGCCAGACGACCGAGGCCATGCTGCGCAAGCGCCTATCAGAGGTCCAGCGTACGCTCGCGCCAGGACAGGGAATCGTCTTCAACGCGCTCTACCTCGACCCCTACCTGTGGAAACTGCACTTTGGCAGCGACCTGATTCTACGCCTCCGTGATGAAGGGTTTCCGCTGCTAGGCGTGACCATCAGCGCCGGGATTCCGCCCAAAGACGAAGCGGTGGCGCTGCTGCGCAAGTTGCACGCGCATGGCCTGTGGCTCAACGCCTTCAAGCCCGGCAATGCTCCCCAGCTCACGCAAGTCCTGCAGATCGCGGATGCGTGCAGCGACCTCACGCTCTTCGTGCATATCGAAGGCGGAAAAGCAGGCGGGCACCATAGCTGGGAAGACCTCGATGACCTGCTCACCAAACACTACGCTGCGCTGCGTGAGCGCTCGAACATCGTCCTCTGCGTGGGCGGCGGCATCGCAAACGAAGCGCAAGCAGCAGCGTACTTGAGCGGCGCATGGTCCGAACGCTTCGATCTGCCGCGTATGCCGGTAGATGCGGTGTTCGTTGGCACGCGGCTGATGGCCACGCGCGAAGCGAAGACCTCCCCTCAAGTGAAAGCGGCCCTCGTCCGCACCCAAGGTTCCAAAGACTGGCCACTCGATGGTGAAGAGCGCGGCGGCGTCACCTCTGGCCGTAGCTCACTCGATGCCTCCATCTATTATATGGAGAATGCGGCGGCGCAAACCGGCCGTCTGCTCGACTCCGTTGCGGGCAAGCTAGAAGCAATCACTGCGCGCAAAACAGAGATCATCGCCGCATTGAATCGGACCGCCAAACCCTACTTTGGCGACGTTCATGCCATGACCTACATGGAGCTTCTCCAACGCTTCGTTGCTCTGACGGCAATAGGCCGCGGCACCGAGTACGAGGACGGCATTTGGCCAGACATCAGCTACCGCCGGCGTTTTGAAGCGCTCATGGGTGTCTGCACCGCACGTTTTGGCGGGGGCGCCGTGGTGGCGTTTGATGAGCCGCACGCCGCGCTGCGTGCTTGGGCAGAGGCGCATCCAGAGGCGGCGCACACCGTCGTGCATCCGCGTGATGTGCGCGCGTTCGTGAGCATCTGCAAACAACCCGGAAAGCCCGTGTGCTTCGTTCCGGTCATCGATGCGGATATTCGCCGTTGGTACAAATCGGATTCACTGTGGCAAAGCCACGACGATCGTTTCAGCGCAAACCAAGTCTTGTCCATTCCTGGACCAGAGGGCGTCACGGGCATCAAGCGCGTGGACGAGCCTGTAGCAGAGGTGCTGTCGAGCTTCGTCCGTGCGCTCCACGACATCGCAGTGGAATCGCATGTCGACAAACGCTCGCCCATCGAACGCGCGCTGGCTTGTCACGATGCGTCTGTAGCAGGCGCGCTCGTCAAAAATCCGCTCCGTCTACTCTTTGATGCACGCAAGGGTCGTGTCGTTTCCGAACGTCGAGATGCGCAAGGCAAGCTCCTTGCGCTCGAAGCGAAGGACGCGGGCCAGGTGTCTGCGCGGCTCTCGAACCAAGGAGAGCACCTCGACGCCCGCATTGTGAGTGGCGAGCATGAGCTGCCACTTGAACTGAGCCTCGTTGGAGACAAGCTGGTTTGGGATCGTCCTAAACACATTGCTGCGCAGCAAACCTTCTACGCAGCGATCATGAGCAGCATGCCGCGACCGAACAACGTCGAGGCATTCAAGCTCGCAACGCAAGACGACACCAGAGGCGGCATGCCACTCAACATGGCGTTCGCCCTCGCGTGGCCAGAAATCCTGCGAACCCTCAGTGCGGAGCGACCAGACATGCTGGCGCTGCTGCACGAAGAAAACCGCGTCACCGCCGGGCCCGCGTGGCCCGTTGACGCGAACGCGACGCTCAATGTCACAGCATCGGTTGAGCGCAATGAAGCGGTCGCCGGGGCACGGCGTGTCACCGTCGCCGCAGCGCTGAGTGCAAATGGCGTCCATGCAGCGACGGTGCACAGCACCTTCTTCATTCGCTCAACGGCGGAGCAGGCTTCGCGCTGGCACTACGCTACACGCATCACCTTGCGCGATGACGCAGAGCGCGGCTTCTTCGAATCGCAACCCTGGTTGAAAATGAGTGGGAACCAGCTTCCACTCGGTACCTTGCGCATTGCTTGTGAGCACACGGCTACGTCGTCTCACGGCGAGGTGTTCTTCGAGGAAAAAGTCGTTGCGCGCATTGCGCTGACAGCCGCTGAGGCGGAGCGTCACCCAGTGGAAGAAGTGTGTCGTTTGCTCGCGACACCTCCTTCGGAAGTTGCGCTCAGTGAAGCACGCGATCTCGGCTCGCTCGAGATCTCTGCCCCAAGCGACATGAAATTCTACGCGCATGCTAGCGGCGACCTGAACCCACTACATACGCATGCAGGCATTGCGCACTACGCGGGTTTCTCGGCGCCGATTGTACACGGCATGTGGACAGCTTCTGCCGCGCTGCACCGAGCAATTCGCTTGACGTCGGACGGCGATGCCTCACGCCTGCGGTCGCTGCAAACCCGCTTTGTGGCGCCGGTGGCATTGAACGATCGGCTCAGCGTTTCTGTGCGCCAGATTGCCGTGGAACAGGGCGGCCCCATTGTGGAGCTCTCTGTTGAATCAGTGCGCGGCGAACACCGCGTGCTTGTGCTGAGCGGACGCGCTGCCTTCTCTGCACCGCGCACGGCATACGCCTTCCCTGGTCAGGGCATTCAGGCCGTCAACATGGGAATGGAAGCCTACGCACGCTCCGCGGCAGCACGTGGTGCGTGGGACGAAGCAGATCGCGTATGCAAAGAGAAGCTTGGCTTCTCGATTCTGCACATCGTTCGCAACAATCCCAAAGCACTGCTGGTGGGCGGCGAAACGCTATCGCATCCCAAAGGCGTCCTCTTCCTCACGCAATTCACGCAAGTCGCCATGGCTGTCATGGCCGTTGCACAGGTGCGCGAACTGGACGCGCGCGGCGTCCTCGTACCGAACGCGCAATTCTGTGGTCACAGCGTAGGCGAATACTCCGCCCTTGCCGCCATTGCACACGCGCTGCCGCTGGCCGCAGTCGTCGAGCTCGTCTACCACCGCGGCCTTGCCATGAACGGCCTCGTGAAGCGCGATGCCTCTGGCGCGTCACCTTACGCGATGGGCGTCATCCGTCCAAACCACGCAGGGCTCACGGAGCCGCAAGCGCTTGCCATCGTCGATCGCGTCCGCAGTGAAACAGGATTGCCGCTCGAGGTGGTCAATTACAACATTCGTGGTCGCCAGTACTCGGTCACGGGGCATGTCGACGCGTTGAACGCGCTCGCAGACACGCTCGCCCCACTCAGCAAGCCCAGCAAACGCGGCACCGGCAGAGAAAAAGCGTACATTGATGTTCCCGGTATCGACGTGCCTTTCCACTCGTCGCTTCTGCGCGACGGTGTCCCCGTGTTCCGCGCAACGCTGACCCGCGTCCTGCCGCAAAACGTAAGACCAGAGTTGCTCACGCAAAGGTACATCCCCAACCTAGTTGCTAAACCGTTCTCCCTCGAGCGCTCGTTCGTCGAGCTCGTCCAAACGGTGTCTGGATCAGAAGTGCTCAGCGAGGTGCTGGCAAACTTCAGCAACTACTCAACAGAAGCACTCGCGCGCGTGCTGCTCATTGAGCTGCTCGCGTACCAGTTCGCCTCCCCAGTCCGTTGGATCGAGACCCAAGACCACCTACTCAGCGGTCCAAACTCCGTCGACCTGTTCGTTGAAGTAGGCGTCCGTGAGCAACCCACCATCGCCAACATGGCGCTCATCACCATGAGCGACGGCAACTACGAGCGCAAAGCCCGCGTACTCAATAGCGAAGCGGATCTGGCGGAGCTCGTGGGCCCCAAAGCACTCGCTAGCGCCGGAACCGCATCCGCTCCCGCATCCGCATCCGCTCCCTCGTCGACCGGCTCCGTCCCCGCCAACGATGTCGTAAACGTGGCCGTGGGCGCTTCACGTTCCCCTGCTTCCGCTTCCGCTCCCGCTCCCGACGTCTCCTTCTCCGTCAAAGAGTCTCTCCTCTCCCAGCTCTCCCTCCAGGCGAAGATTGCGCCCTCCCAGCTTCGCGACTCGGAAACACTCGACGAGCTGCTCGGCGGAAACTCCGCGCGCCGTAACCAGGTGCTCGCGGACATTGGCGCAGAGTTCGCCGTTGGCGCCATCGATGGCGCACACGAACAACCGATATCCGAGCTCATCAAGTCGCTCAGCGCACGCGCACCCCGCTACTCGGCGCCCGGCAAATACATGAGCGCCGCGATCGACCACGCGCTCACCCAAACCTTCGGCGCCGTTCGTCTCACGCGCAAAGAGATCAGCGACCATCTCGCGCAGACCTGGAATCTCGGCGCCGGCCGTACCTTTGCTATCCTCGCGCGCATCGCGCTTCATTCGCGTGACGGCGAGTCGGCCCGCGGCGGTCCCCTCTCCGCGCTGCCAGCCAAAGGGCTGACCGATCGCACCCGTGCCCTTGCCTGGCTCGATGAAGTGGTCTCAGCCTACGCGCGAGAGCTGGGTATCTCTCTCAGCAAACCCATCGAGCACGTCGCGGTCAAAGTCGACTCCGCAGCGATCGAAGCACTCGAAGCACGTCTACTCTCTGTGCTCACCTCCACCGCCGATCATTTGCACGAAGCGCTCGGGATCGACACGAAAGAGGCGCGCACGGTCGATGCTCCAGTCGAAGACACCGCAGCGAAACGACTCGCGCTCTACGAACGCGAACATGGTCCTGCGTACGAGGCAGCCATCCGTCCTTGCTTCGACGCTAAGAAGCACGTTGCGTTTACGTCTGCATGGGCCTGGATCAAACGTGATGTCGTGGCCTTCATCCACGGCGCCGCGATCGATGAAGCCGCGCTGGCTGCGCGCCTCGATGCCGACGCGCTCAAAGTGCTCAGTGCGTATCGTGCGCTCAACCGAAACGTAGAAGCGATCGATCGCCTGCTTGCGCTCCGCGTACAACGCGCCGAGCACAAACAACGCACCGCGCTTGTCACCGGCGCAGGACCTGGCTCGATTGCCATTGAGATTGTGCGTCTGATGCTTGCGCGCGGCGATCGCGTCATCGTCACGACCTCCACGTACAGCCGCGAGCGCCTTGCGTTCTTCAAGCAGCTCTACCAAACGAGCGCTACGTCTGGCGCAGAGCTGCACGTCGTACCGGCGAACCAAGCCTCTCTCACGGACATGGACGCCCTCACGCGCTTCGTCTTCGATTCGCAGTGGACACCTGACATCCTGCTTCCGTTCGCGGCCATGGGCGACGCAGCAGACCTGACGCAGCTAACCGACCGCTCGCTCGCGACTTTGCGCGTGCTCCTCGTGGGGCTAGAGCGGCTGCTTGGAAACATTGCGTCCGGGTACGATGCCCGATCGATTCGCGACCGCCTGTGCCGCGTCATCTTGCCGCTGTCCCCTAACCACGGCGCTTTTGGCGGCGACGGTTTCTATGCCGAGTGCAAAGCAGCACTCGAAACCTTGCTCACCAAACAACGCAGCGAACATGCGCGCTGGGGCCGCTATGTGGCGCTCGCAGGCGCTCGCATTGGTTGGGTGCGTGGGACGGGTCTCATGGAAGCCAACGACGCCATTGCCAAGGCCATCGAGCAGCGCGCAGGCGTCAAAACCTTCAGCAACGGCGAGATGGCGGCAAAACTCTTCGCGTTGATCGACACGAGCGAAAACGCGATTGTCGACTTGAGTGGCGGTCTTGGCACCGTGGACACGCTCGGAGACATCGCCCGTGAGGTACGCGAGCAACTCGCAGAGTCCGCGCGGAGTGAACGCCGACGCAACGAGCTGCGTGACGCGCTAGCCAAACGCTTGCAGTCGCCCCGCAGCGAACGCGTTGCGCCCAAAACACGCGAAACACTGCCCGTGGCAATTCCGTCGGACGCGGAGCTTGCGACGCTTCCACCGCTCGACCACTTGGACGCCGATCGCGTGGTGGTTGTGGTTGGTTATGGAGAAGTGGGTCCCTGGGGTTCCTCCCGCACGCGCTGGGCCATGGAGTCACAGAGCAAGCTCTCACTCGAGGCCATTGCTGAGCTAGCTTGGATGATGGGACTCATCGAAGCGAAAGACGACGGTTGGCAAGACAAAGGGACCGGCGAGAGCATTGCAGACGAAGCCTTGATCGCACGCTACGAAGCACGCGTCCTCGCACACGCCGGCATTCGGGTGATCGAACCTGAGATCACGCACTTCGATCCCAAAGGTGCAACGCAGTACTTTGATGTGCACCTCGATCGCGACTTCGTGTTTCCAGTGACCACGCGAGAACAAGCCGAGCAGGTTCGCGCTGCGGATCCAGACAATACACGCGTGATCGTAGCGGAGGACGGCACCATTACGGTGGTGAGAGAAAAAGGCAGCAAAGTCCGCATGCCGCGCGCGTTGCGCCTGGACAGACATGTGGCCGGCCAAATTCCGAGCGGGTGGAGCGCTGCGCGTTACGGCATTCCGCAAGAGCTCGTCGCACAAGTGGACCGCGCGACGCTGTTCAACCTCGTTGCAACGGTGGAAGCGTTTCTCAGCGCCGGGATGGAACCTGAGGAAATCTACGCCTACATCCACCCATCACGGGTTGGCAGCACGCAGAGCGCCGGCCTCGGCAGTATGAACCAATTGCGGCGCATGTACACTGACTTCTACATGGGCACGCCGCGTCAGAACGATACGCTGCAAGAAACGTTGATCAACGTGGTCGCAGGTTATGTGGTGCAGAGTTACTTGGGTTCGTATGGACCCATGTCCTTCCCTGTTGGGGCTTGTGCTACCGCAGCCGTTTCGGTCGCAGACGCGGTAGACAAGATCATGGGCGGTGTTGCCGATCTCATGGTGACAGGTGGAACGGACGACTACGCCATTGAAGGCAACGTAGGCTTCTCGGACATGGGCGCCACTGCCGCGAGCGATGAAATGGCTGAGCTCGGCATCGAGCCGCGCGACCAGTCACGA
Source organism: Myxococcota bacterium (assembly GCA_044359465.1). Classification (GTDB taxonomy): domain Bacteria; phylum Myxococcota; class JADLHZ01; order JADLHZ01; family JADLHZ01; genus JADLHZ01. The sequence goes on along the minus strand of JBIKMD010000023.1, from coordinate 1,525 downwards.
CCAAACGATCGACGCCGCAAGGGGTTCGTCGAATCACAAGGGTCGGGCGCCATGGTGCTGTGCCGCGCGAGCCTTGCCATCGACATGGGTCTTCCTGTTTATGGCATCGTTGCCCATGCGAGCTCGCATGGTGACGGAATCAATCTGTCCGTGCCAGCGCCTGGTATTGGTGTCTTGTCCGCAGCCGCAGAACCAGCACAGTCCGCCGCGCTCGATTTTACGGCTCGCCGTGAAGCGATCGCAGCGCTCGATGAAGCTGCACTCGCGAAAGTCCTTGGTAACGCGCAGGCAGCGCGTATGGCCAAGGCAGAGAAACGCCGTCTTGCGCACCACTACACAGAAGGCATGTCGCCGCTCCGCGCATCACTCGCGGTGTTTGGATTGCAAGCGAACGACATCGCTTTCGTGAGCAAACACGACACCTCCACGGCCATGAACGACGTCGGTGAGAACCGATTGCACCACTGGCTGCAAGAGAAGCTTGGCCGGACGCCAGGTCTTCCGCTGAACGTGATCTCGCAGAAGTCGCTCACGGGTCACAGCAAAGGCGCGGCCGCAGCGTGGCAAATGAACGGCGTGCTACAGGCTATGGCTACCGGGATTCTTCCGGGCAATAAGTCGCTAGAAGACGTCGATTCTGCGATGCGTGTCTACGACACCATGGTGTTCAGTGACAGCGCGATCCAGGTTCCGCGCCACGAGCTTCGCGCCGCACTGGTGACGTCGCTTGGTTTTGGCCACATTGGCGCCATCGTTTGTCTGGCCCATCCGTTTTTGTTCTGGCGTTTGCTTGGCGCGCGAGCAACCGCCTATCGGGAACGTTTGAACAAACGTTTGACCACTGGGCACACCAAGCTGCGGAGTGTGCTCTCTGGACACGAGCCGATGTTCGTTCGCCGCACCGAACGTCCATTCGCCTCAAAGGATCTGCGAGAAGAGGCCAAGGTGCTGATGAACGCGCAGGCACGTCGCAACGGCGAGCACTTCGCTTGATTGGGGTAGACCTTGTCTGCGTGAGCGCCTTCGCCGAGCTGCTCGCGGACAGCGCGAGCCACTTCAAGCGAGCAACGTTCACGCACGACGAAGTCACGTATTGCGAAGGCGCGGTGTCGCGCAGCCCCGCGCAGCACTTTGCGGCAAGGTACGCAGCCAAAGAAGCCACGCTCAAGGCCCTAGATACGGCATGCGCGGGGGCAGGGGTCACCCCGCCATCTATCTCGCTGCTCGACATCGAAGTACTACGCGACGAGAAGGGGCGCCCCTCCCTCCTACTTCACGGCAAAGCTCGGGCACTGGCAAACGTCCTCGCGCTCAAACCGCTCGTCTCGCTCAGCCATGACGGAGACCACGCGATCGCTTTTGTGACACTTTCGCGCTAAGCTCCGCAGATGCTCGCATTTCTCCTGACTGCCTTTCTCTCCGCAGGTAATGAGTTCGTGCTCGCCTATTCTGATGACGGAGCCTCTGCGCTCACCCTGAGCCGTGAGCCGCATGAAGGAGGGGGCGCGGCCATTACGCTTCGCTT
>JBIKMD010000751.1:0-3568 GCA_044359465.1 Myxococcota bacterium | reverse complement strand
TGATTTGCTTCAGCGTTTTCCTTTGCTGCGCGAAGAGCTGCAGATTCTTCAAGACACCAAGTCCGCTTAGGACTAAGCTAAGGCCATGGCAGCGCCGATCTTGGTTGTCGATGACAATGAAACCAACGCCAAGCTGCTACGGGTGCTGCTGACGGCACATGGGCATGAGGTGGTGGTGGCGGGGGATGCGACGGCGACCTTTGCCGCAGTGCGCAGTGCCAAGCCGCGGTTGATTCTGCTCGATTTGCAGCTCCCGGGAATAGATGGTTTTGACATCGCGCGCCGGCTCAAGGCCGATCCAGGAACCAAAGACATCCTGATCATTGCCGTCACGGCGTACGCGATGAAGGGTGACGAGGACCGGGCAAGGGCCGCCGGCTGCGATGGTTACATTGCCAAGCCCATAGACACGCGTACGCTCCCCGATCTCGTGGCGCGCTATTTGGGCTAGGCTATTGACAAGGTGTGGCAATCCCTTGCATACCCCGCGCCTCCCAAAAGGGCCCGAAAGAGGTTTTCAGATGAAACAGATCCTCAAAGATCTCAACCAAGCGCTCCTGCGCAAAGACCATCCAAAATTCCGCGTGGGCGACACCGTCCGCGTGCAAGCCAAGATCAAAGAAGGCGACAAAGAGCGCACCCAAGCGTTCGAAGGCGTCCTCATTGCTGAGCGCGGCGGCGGCATTCAATCGAGTGTTGTTGTTCGTAAGGTCAGCTACGGTGTTGGCGTTGAGCGCGTGTTCCCAGTGCACTCGCCAGCCGTTGAGCAAATCGAGCTCGTGTCGCGCGGAACCGTGCGCCGCGCCAAGCTTTACTACCTGCGTGACTTGATGGGCAAAGCTGCTCGCATCAAGGAACAACGCGCTGAGCAACGTAAAGAGGCGTAATCGCCTTCGCATTTGGCTTGATCTGGGCGTGCGCGCGAGCTTGCGCCTCATCAATCAGTCCACTGACAAATCGATGGCGTGGATCTTTGTATCTCGCCTCGAGTGATCCGAGAAGTGCTCGGTCGAGTCGTTGGAAGGCGTTGATCAACTCAGATGCGGTCATCGCGCGATTGTCTGTCCGTCGTTTCGCCAAAGCAATAATTCGGCAGCGTGAGCGACCGAAGATCGCTCTTAGAAAGTTCCGATTCAATGGAGCAACCGCTACAGCTCGTCGCTGACAACGCAGCGCTCGATCGCATGGTCGAACGTGCTGCGAAAGCGGAGGCCGTGGCGGTTGATACCGAATCGGACTCGTTCTACCACTACCGCGAAAAAATCTGCCTCGTGCAAATCAGCTTCATGGAAGCGGGCACGCGGCTCGACTACATCATCGACCCGCTGGTGAACGGGGTTGAGCTAAAGCGCATGGCGCCGCTGCTCGAGTCGTCCCAACCCAAAGTCTTTCATGATGTGGGTTATGACTTGCTGCTTTGCAAAAAGCACCTTGGTGTGACCCCGCGTCCCATCTTCGACACCATGCTCGGTTTGCGTATGCTCGGCACCAAGAGTTTTGGTTTGGGCGCGGTGCTCAAGGAACGTTTTCAGCTGGATTTGGACAAGGGGCTACAGCGCTCTGATTGGTCGCTGCGTCCGCTCACGCCTGACCAGCTCGAGTACGCTGCGAATGACACACGCTACCTGTTGCCACTCGCCGCGCAGGTCGAGAAAGAGCTAAAAGAGCGGGGGCGTTATGAGTGGTTCGTGGAAGACTGCGAGCGCTCGCTGAGCAAAGAGCCAGCCGAGCCGCGTAGTGAAGATGAACGTTTTCTTCAGACCAAGGGCGTCAAGAAGCTCCGTGGAGAGACCTTGTCGATTGCCCGTGCGCTGTTTGCCGTGCGTGAGCATTTCTCGGCGGAGTGGGACAAACCACCGTTTCGCGTGTTTTCGAACGAAGCGTTGTTTCAAATTTCTGAAGAGCGGCCGCAAGACAAACGCGCACTCAGCAAGATGAAGGGACTTTCGCACCGCGTGATCTCGCTGTGTGGTGATCGCATCATCCAAGCGGTGGTGTCGCCGCCTGTGTTTGAGGTGCCGCCGCGCATCCACCGGACGGCCGACGAAGTGCGCGAGCAGCAGGCAACAGAAGAGCGATTTGAAAAACTGCGTGAACGCAGAAAAACGGTCTCCGCTGACCTTGGCCTGGACCCAGAGGTCGTCGTGTCAAATGCCACCCTGTGGGACTTTGCTCGCACGCCAACGCTTGATGTGGCGGAGCATCCTGATTTTCGCGGCTGGCGGCTGCCTGTCATCGCCAAGAAGCTGATCGGCTAGACAGCGCCCATGTTGCAGCCTATCTAAGAGGAATCCATGGCCACTACTTACCATTGCCACAAGTGCAAAAACTCGTTCGAGCTCGAAGTGAAGATGGGCCGGCGTGACGAATGCCCACACTGCAGCGCGGACCTGCATTGCTGCAAAAATTGTAAATATTACGACCCCGCGTCGCACAACGAGTGCAAAGAGCACGTGAGCGAGTACGTTCCAGACAAGGAGCGTGCGAATTTCTGCGGTATGTTCACCTACCGTGACGGAGCGTTTGGCTTCGACAATGATGCCAACGCTGCGCGCGCGAAGTTAGAAGCGCTGTTCAAAAAGTAAGTTCATGGCACCTCCGCCGCCCAAGAAGCCGGCTGCCGCGCCGCCGCCAGAACCCGCTCCTAAGCCTAAGCCGCTCGATCAGGTCGAGGTTGGCGCCAAGCGTGCAGCGATGGACAAAGTGGGCTCGAAAGTGGGTCCGCCCCCTACGGCCATTCCAGAAAAAAACTATGAAGTCCTTGCTGCGCCCGAAGTTTTGGCGGCCGATCATGGCGTCAAAGATGCCGAGCGACTGAAGATCATCACGCGTGGTCCCACGCTTGCCCAGGCAGAACGTCAGTGGCTCGAGAAGCTGCAGGCCAAGCTCATGATCGGGGCGCCCATTGCCTCGAAAAAATTGGGCTTTGGGTTATGGAAGAAAAAGTACGAAAGCAAAGCGGTGCTCGCTGCAGCGCTAGCAGACACGGTTGGGGCTGTGTTTGCAAAACAATGGGCGTTTGCTGTGCCTGTGTTTGGGCCTACAGACGATGAAGCTTTGTTCGTTGCGCCGCTCGCAGAGGTAGGTGGTGCGCCGCCACTTCATCCCGCGTATCTCAATGACCTTAGCGCCTTCGCTTTCACTATTCATCAAGACGATGTGCGCCATGTTGCTCACACCTATGTCATGGCCCTGGCACATACCTGGTTTCGCCACCTGATGGCGCTGAGGCGCAGCGCGGGTGCGGACGCAGCGTCGCAGGCGAGCTTGCTAACCAAAGAGCAGCTCTACGCGCTGGAAGTGAATTTCTGCCAATATTATGTCCCTAGCGCGCAAGCTGCGTACTTTGAGAACCAACCTTTACGCACGCTGGCCAGGGAAATTGCCAATCGCTTTAGGAAAGTAGCGTTCGGCGGACAGTAGGCTAGTCTCCGCACATGTGTGGGAGCGTGTGAATGATGCGTGGGGGCGTAGCGTTGGCGCTGCTTCTCATGACGCACGACGCGTGGGGGGCTCGGTTCGTGTCCACTACCGGCAGCCGAGAGGCCGCGGGAGTTGAGGCAAGTGC
>JBIKMD010000748.1:0-3586 GCA_044359465.1 Myxococcota bacterium | reverse complement strand
GAGCAAACGCGCGAGACTGATCGTGATCCTTTGAACCCCACGTGAGAGCGCGCCCGCGCTATCCGCCTCACAAACGAGATGCATGTGGTCGCCCAAGATCGCGAAATGGATCAGCCGAAAGCCAAATGGATTTGCGGCGGAAGTGTCAACTCGTCCATGCGCGAGCGCGCGTTTGACGAGCGCGTACTTCTTGCGCGTGCGCAGATTGGGCACGCGCTTGCACATGGTCAACGTGACATGAACGGCCGTCTTTGGCGCGAGCGCCTGGCGTTTGACGTGCGGAACCACGCGCTTCTCGGAAGCCGCACGCACCTTGGGCGGACGCCCAGGACCGCGCCGAACCTTCTTGCCCGCAGCGCGTTCACGAATCTGACGGTTCACGACTCGCTCGCGAACACCGAAGGGAAGCACCGTTTGGCGAGGCGCGCGAATCATTGACAGAATATACGGCAGATATGAAAAATGTCAACACGGAGTTGGCTGTTTTGTGCTTGTTTTTTGGGCAATGCGCATCTGTCGCAGTGAGTTTCCAGGTGGTGTTTCTTGCTGCGTTTAGCCGAATCCGTCCTCTTTGATAATTTGGGCAGAAGTAATATTTACCTTCGAGGTGCGGGCGTCGTCTGACCACGTTCGCGACGAGAAACTCAGCGCGGTCCATCGCCAAACGTGACGACAACCCAACCAAAGCTGCGCGTCATGCTCGTGTCTTGACGCGTGGGAGGACCTCCCATCCCAGTAGCGGCTGCCCGGCCCCGAGTGCGGCGGCACACAGTCAGAGCACGTGAAGCACTAGCCGCACTTGCAGCGAGGCCACCAAGGCCGTCTCAGCAATGCCTTCGTTCGAGCGGAAGCAAAGCGGAGCCGCGTTCGAAGGTCGCAGTGGGTACCATGGCGCATCCGCGATGAATCGACTGGTGCTCTTGGCTCACGTTGCTCGGCTCGAGCTTGGCATTTAGGACGGTACGCTCACTCGAACCGTCAGACTGAAAAACAAGTCTATGGATGACCAGTCGTCAACCATGGACTACTGTACCGTCACTGAGCCTGGCGCACTGCCAAGGCCGTTTTGGTGAAGGTTCGTGTAGTTCCAAGTGGTGCCGGCATTGCCGTTGATTCCAAAGACGCAAGTGCTGCCCGCGGTGGTGAACAGAAAGCATGGCAGGCTTGGCCAATCACTGGGTGCACCAATGCTCTCGCTCCAGCTGAACGCCGGTGTTTGCGTGAGCTTGAACGCAATCGAATCGCCCACGGGAACGGTCGCACTCGCTGGGTTGATCGAGCTCGGATTCATGAATGAGCTCTCGATGAAAATCATGACGCCGTTGTTGCCAACACCGGCTGGACCAGTCGGTGCGCTCGGGCCCGTCGACGCTTGGCGATAACCATCTGGCTGACCAGGTATCAATGGGTTCAGGAGCACCATGCTCACCGTTGCTGTCGATCTGAGTGAGGGTACGAGTTGATCCGCCGCGGTCACCACGTAACCCGTGAGCGCCACGGCGCCATCACGCGAGGGCGCGCCGCTGATGGTTCCATTCGTCGTGTTGAAGGACAGTCCGCTCGGCAGGGCGGGGGCAATCGACAGTGTCATGGCGCGCGTGTGGCTCAAGGTCGACGGTACAATCGCCGGAATTCTCGTGCCTGGCGTCACGAACTCATAACCACCGGCCACTGGGCCCGCTGGGTAGGCAAGCTGCGGCGGCGCGAGCACGGTGATAGTGATGTCGAGCGTGTCGCTGCCTCCTCCGTTCGTGGCTTTGATGATGTAGGTCGTTTGTGCTGAGGCCACTGTTGGCGTGCCGCTGATCACGCCATCCGCCGCAAGCGTCAGACCTGCAGGAAGCGCTGGGCTTGCCGCATCGAGAGAGAAGACGATCGTCGGCGTGCCTGTGACTGTTGGTAGGTTCGGCGTGATGGCCACATCCTTCGCGTAGGTGGCGTTCATGATGGTGTACGCGGTGAGCGACGGTGGCTGCTCAATAATCGTGATCGCCACATCAAAGGTGTCGAAGCCTGAGCTGTTCTCTGCGCGAAGCGTGTAGACCGTGCGTGCCGATACGGCCGTTGGTGTGCCAGTGATTTTACCGTCGGCCTGCAGGGTCAGTCCGGTTGGCAACGTCGGCATGACTGAGAATGTGAACGGTGGGGTACCCGACAAACTCGGAACGTTGGCGGTGATGGCAATCCCAACCCCGTACGTCGCGTCGGCATTGGAATAGCCAGAAAGCGTAGGCGCAATGGCTGTGGCTGATACTTCGATGAACAGCGTCGTTTGCGTCATCCCTGCCGAATTGCTCGCGGTGACTGTGTAAGCCGTGCGCGCGCTCATGGCGCTGGGTTGACCACTGATCACACCGGTGCTCGTGTCCAAGGAGAGGCCCGCCGGCAAAGACGGCGATACCGCAAATGTGAATGGCGCCGTGCCGCTGACACTCGGGGTGTTGTTTGGAACAGCGATGTTCACCACGTAAGTCGCATCATTCAAAGGATACGCAAGGGCACTTGGTGCTGTAACGACTGGGCCGCTTTGGCCCGTTGGACCGGTGGGATTTGGAACCCCCGCCGGATCGACGATGGTCATCATGAACGTGGTAGTCACTGTGCCAAGGCCGTTGGCACCCGTGATTGTGTACGCGGTCGCGGGAGCCGCGAAAGTCGGCGTTCCCGAGATGACGCCCGCGTCCGAATCGAGCTCGAGACCGGGCGGGAGTGCCGGCATCACAGTATAAAGCACGGGTGCGCCGCCCGTCACCGTGGGGAACGCATCCTCCATGGCAACACCGACGGTCAGCGTGAACGGTGCATCGGCGTAGCTGATAGCTTCTGGCGCAGTTTGGAAAATGCGTTGTTTCTCAGTGGGCGCGCCCGGCGGGCAAGCTACGAGGAAAACAACAGCAGACAAGATCGCTCGTTGTGTCATGCCACAAGATAGACCGAAAACAGGCAAGCGGCAGTGAAATCCCTTGCGAATCGCCAGGTCCGTGTGACGCTCTGTGGATGATCAAAACGGCTGTCTCGATGCGCACCCTGTTGTGGATTTCGCTCATTGCGATCGGCGGCTGTAACACGCCAACTGATCCGAAGACCGCGGAGTATTGGATTTACCGGCTGGATGACGCCAAAGAGCAAAACGATGCTGTGCGTAAGCTCGGTGAGCTGAAAGATCCCAAGGCCGTCGATCCACTCCTCAAAGTCATGCAAGAAAACGAGAAGCTTCGCCCTGACGCGGCGCAAGCACTCGGTCTGATTGGCGACGCGCGTGCGATTCCAGCTCTGATGGCCATCGTGACGGTCGATCCAGGCGGGGGCCAAGACGAAGCGACGCGGAGCAAGATCAAAACGAACGAGCGTGCGATCAACGCGCTCGCTGATTTGAAAGCAAAAGAAGCGGCGGACCTGGTGCTGCAAGTGCATCAAAAGGCGCGCGACTTGCCAGTACGGATGGCCACCATGCGTGCCATGGGCGTGATCCGCGATCCAAAGTTCGGTCCGGTGATGATCGAGGGTCTCGAGCAAGACGACAACATGTTCACCAAGAAGATCGCTGCAGAAATGATTGGTGAACATGTTGTCGTCTTGCTCGAGA
>JBIKMD010000749.1:0-3586 GCA_044359465.1 Myxococcota bacterium | reverse complement strand
TTCCTCGGCTCCAATACTCGGAGGGTTTCTTCTCAGGAATCAACGCGGTCGTTTACCGCCCGGGGCGATGCTTGTCTGTGATCGCTCTTGTCTTTGCTCCCGCTTGCTGGAACATGACGGTTCCTCGTCTTGTCAGCAGGACCCTAGTTTCGCTTGCACTCCCTTCTTCTGCGGGACGATATCTTCAGCCATGAGTCCATGGATGTCCGTCATCATGAAGGACGGCGCCATCTTGTTGATGCTGGCGTTGCCCTTGTTCACCTGGCGATACAGAACCAAACGCTTTTCTGTCTTGGTTCCTCAGATACTCATCGTGGCACAAACAAGCCTCTTCATTTGGCACATTGCAACCCACAATGGCGGCGGCGCAATCGGGGCACTCTGGCCACTCGTTGCCCTCATCTACGCGCTCGTCGGACTCGCACTTGTGCTCCTATCGTTCGTACGACTTTTACGCGTTCCGCTAGTGCTATTGGTCATGGTGCCACAGGTTTGGGCGCTGTGGTTTCCCTCGTCCCCTTTCGAGTGACGTCGCAAGAAGCGAGTCAGTCGAGTCGGCGTGTTGCCCGTCGGTGCCCCTAACTCTCATGTTCGGGATGCTCGACTCAATTCATTGCCTGCTATGCGTTGGGTGCTAAAAATATAGCATGGCTCAACCATCAGCCCAAATCCCAACTCCTTCGTTTACGGTTCCTGCTCATTGGCCCGTCCGAGCGCCTGGCCTGCTGTATGCGAATTTGGGCCCCGTCATCATCGAGCGCCTCGATGTCAAACAGCTCGGCGACGCTGGCTTCGAGCGCTATCTCACTGAGCTGGAAGCCGGGCTGCAAGCGCGCAAGCCCGGAGAGCGTTTCGCTTTCCTCACGCACATCGTGTCGCAGGACCCGTTGAGCTCGGCCCAGAACCGCGCCGTTAGCGAAGTACTCAAGCGCAATGGCGAGCAGGTGAAGCAGACCGTGAGCTACGCGTTGTGCACCCAGAGCCTGCTGGTGCGCGGCGCAATTCGCTTCATCTTCATGCTGTCGCCGCCGCCGTTCCCTTATGTCGTGCCAGCGCGTTCTTTAGACGCGTTTGCGTTCTTTGCGCGCGCGATTCCATCTCTCAGTGCAGCCACGCTCGAGGCGCAGTATCAAGGTCTCATCGCTGGATGAGCAGTGCTAGCTCCCGCTTGCTCCTTATCTCCCCTGCGCCATCACAAACTTTGCTATTTCATCCTGCGCCGATTCCGCGATGGTCTCTTCAATCATCCCGTACTCACTCGGCGATCCGGTAGTCGCTCTTTGAAACAAATGATTCAGCCCCGGCAGCAACACGACTCGCGCGGTCTTTAGCGCAGCCTCGAGTGGCGCTTTGTTCAAACTTGGTTGCACTTGCTGATCCTTTTCTCCGAACAGCGCTAGCGTGGGGACCTTCACTCTGCTGAGCACAGCCGCCGGTTCGTGGCGAACGAAGAGGCGAAACCAAGGAGATTGCACTTGTGGGAGCTGCGTTTTGACTACCGCATCGAGGTCTTTTGCTTCGACGCCCGTAGCCGAAAAGATCGTTCGCAACTTGGCTTCAGCCTTGTCGTTTGGCAACGCTTCTTTTGCGAGGCCCACGAGAGCAGCCTGCAGCCCCACGATCTTTTCGATATCGGCGTCGCTGGCGCCTGCCTGTTTGGCTGCCACGCGATTCTGGGATGCGATGATCTTCTCACCATTCACCGCCGGCGGCGCGAGCAGCAGCAAAAAGCTGACTTCGCTCGCGAGCATTGGCGCAATGAGCGCGCCTTCCGAGTGCCCAATGAGCCCTAAACGCCTGCCATCTATGTCCGTGCGTTTCTTCAAAAATGCGATGGCGCCGCGGGCATCTTCCACAAAATCCAGCGTCGTAGCGCTAGTGAAAGCACCCGTCGATTTACCGACGCCACGATCGTCGTAACGCAGCACCGCAATCCCTTTGCGCGTGAGCAGATCCGCCAGCACAAAAAACGGCTTGTGGCGCAGGATTGTTTCGTCGCGATCTTGTGGGCCCGAGCCCGAAATCAAAACCACGGCGGAGAACGGTCCTTTTCCTTTGGGCAGCGTGAGCGTTCCGGCCAGCACAGTCCCCTTCTGCGCGCTGGGAAAGGACACCTCTTGTTCGTCGTATGGAAACGGACGCACAGGTTCCTGTGGCCGTTTTGTTTCAGCAGCAACACTGCCGAGCGCGAGCGTCAACGGAAGCACGGCGCCTCCTTGTTTCCATTGGCCCACAAGCGCGCCCGAGGCCTCGAGTGTTCCTTCGAACGCCGCACCAAGCGCCGCGATTTCCAGACGCACGGTGTTTCCAGCGAGCGTCACGGAAGAAAACGGCACGGGCTTCGGACTCTGATCCAAACTGGTCAGCGTTCCACTATACCCCTCGGCGCTTTTCTCCAGCTTCACGAGCAAACGCATTTTGACGCCAACATCGAGCGAGCCCTGACGTGTGCCTTCGAGCGGTGCACCAACGAGAGAAAGAACCAGCAACGCGATCATGCCCAGACTAGAGCAGACTCTGCCGATGTCGGCAAACCGGGTCGACGCATTTTAGCGCAGCACGCTTGGGCTACGGTCGCGCATTCGATCTCGTCGTCATACCCAAACGATTCGCTCGACCGTTTTGCGGCTAGGGCCGGGCGAAGGTGACGCGGCTGAATCGATTGAGAGGGACGCAGCTCACGTGCGGTCAAACGACTGCGCTATCGCACCTCTACTCAGTGATCACTTCACTCGTTTAGCCGAACGAGATACGGGCCACTCGAATGTCGAAGCTGGTAAAATTCACTGCAACGCTCGCGGTGTGCTTCATTGCACTCGAGCTGTTGTTTCGCGCGTGCGAGCCACTGCTTTTTGCCTCCTCGCACCGCGTATTGTTCAAGGCCGCGCTGCTCGAGCGTCGCACTGAAGTGAACGTGGTGTTCGTGGGCTCATCCCGCACCGAACGCGGCGTGCTGCCCGCGATCTTTGACGCCAAGGTGCCGGGCTCGCGCTCATTCAACATGGCCGTCAATGGCACCAGCTTCGATGTGCTGTCCGCGGAGCTCGGTCGTATTGCCAAACGGCCATCCGTGAAGCTGGTCATGATTGAGCTCGCCTATCCCGTCACAGGCCGAGGCCCTCTGGAATGGGAGCGCGCGGCAGAAGGTCCCATTGCCAGTCGCTCAACGCTCGTGCGGCTACGTTCGGCGCTGCGTCACGATAGTTTGGCGCGTCTGGGCGCCGCGCTCTTCTTTGGCCCTTCGTTCGATGGCAGCGAAAGCCTAGGCAGCGAGTTTGTGCACTCGGTCTTGCGCGGCCACGTGGCGACTTGCGCGAGCCCCTGTGTGAATGTGATGCCAGTCCCCTCTCCCGTTGTTGCCGCACGGGCAATGCATGGCTACACAGACCTCGCCGCTGCGCTGGAGGAACGCATCAAGCAACTGCCGCGCGCTGTGTTCTTAGTGCCGCCGCTCAAACCCATGGATGCCGTTGAGCGCACTGCTGACTTTCGTCGCTTCATGGCCGACGTCAGCGCCCGTACCGGCGCGCCAGTGTACGATTTCGCTGCGCTCGACACTGCTGCGACCGAGTACATGGACACCCAG
>JBIKMD010000747.1:0-3588 GCA_044359465.1 Myxococcota bacterium | reverse complement strand
GACGACCCACAAAATGCCACGATCCGCCTCGCTTTCTTTCTCTGCGTGCAACCCCGAAACGTCGACGATCTTGGCCGGCGCCCCTCTCCTCTGCAGCGCTTCGGCGTAGCGATTCGCAAGCTCCGATTCGCTCTTCTCGCTGACAACGAGCCACGCACGCTCCTCGGCCCGTACCCCTTTAGCTCGCTCGGCCTTTTGCCAAACGGTTTCGTAGAGCCACTTTTGCGCATCATCGCGCGTCGCTTGCTGAGTAATCGTTCCTTGCCGCGCACGTTTGAAGCTCGCATCTTCGATGAGACACACGACTTCGCCATCTTTTTGCGTCAGCGTGATGTTCGCTCTTACGATCTCGTCGCGTCCAGCTTGCCCACTCACCAGCGCGATACGCCCAATGAGCGTCTTTGGCGCCTCATCCTTGAAGACATGAACGCGCGAGAATCCAAACGGAAGATAGAGAGCCGTCTGATCGTTGTCTTGTCCGGACCGTTGCTTCTGGATGGCGACCGCGACGTTCTGCAAGCAGCCATCGAGCACCATTGGCGACATCACGAAGCGGCCACCACCTGGTTTGCCCTCGACCAGACAGACACTCGATCCACTTGAGTCGGTGCCGATCGCGACGAGCGTCCGAAACGCATCGCCAAGGCTCAACCCTTTTGCATCGAGGCTGCCGTAGAACTTCGTTTGATCAACGGGCAGAAGCTCCGGCGGGGCTATTGCCCGCGGCTTTGTCTCCTCGCACTTCAAAATCTGGGCACGGGCATACACGTCCCAAGGGCCCTTCTGCTTCGCTTGACGTCCGTAGATGACGACCGAGCCATCCGTCTCGACCACTGTCTGAAGGCGAAGAGGCTCTTTGACGATAAGCGCTCGCTCGAGCGCCAAATCCTTCAGCGTGACCCGATCAGAACCGAACACCGTCGCTGCCGCTTCCGCCAAGAGCTCGATCTGGGCGGCGCCCGGTAGCACCACCTCACCCTGAACGATGTGGTCGCTGAGCCAGCTCGGCCAGTTTTGGCTCAACTCACTCGTAAAGATGCGACGCAAGCTCCCGTCTGCCTGATCTATCTCCGCGCCAAGGAGCTCGTATCCGGTAGGCTCTCCTTCGAGCTTTGGCTTCAGCGTCTCGTCGACCCAATACCGCTTGCGCAAGAATGCGTAGGTCGGGATCGTGACTCGTACGCCACCGGACGCCTTCACTGCCGCTTTGTGTGACTCGAAGGCTTCTGCATCTAACGCGTTGCGAACGCCATCTACCCGCTCGCCTTTGAGATAACGTCGCAGCTTCTGCGCCGCGTCCTTAGCGTCTCTCGCATCGAGCACAAGCTTTGTCTCGAGCAGCGTGCGGTGGTGGAGCACCGTGTAGGCAACGTCGGTGAGGTGCTCAGTCGTCTGTTCGAGAAAGCTTGCCCACTTTTCGACTGTCAGCTTGAGCGCTTCTTCACTCTTCGCGCTCAGCGCGAGCGTGCCAAAGACGCTCTTCTCGACAGGCTTCTCTGCGCGCCCAGCTGCTTGTTGTGGCGCTTCTTCTACGAGCACATGTGCGTTGGACCCTTGAAACGCAAACGCGCTCGCTCCGGCAATGCGCTTCTTTCCTGCCTGACGCTTCCATTGTGTTGGCCTAGTCACGACAGAGACGGGCAGCTCGTTCCAGGCGATTTTGGGATTCAACCGTTGCAGATTTCGCTGCCCGGGGATCTCCTCATGCTCGAGCGACAGCACTAGCTTGATGAGACTCGCCATGCCGGCCGCCGCCTCGAGATGACCAATGTTGGTCTTGACGCTGCCAATGAGCAGTGGCTGTGAAGCAGAGCGTCCTGTGCCGTACACGCTACCAAGCGCGTTGACTTCGATAGGATCACCGAGCTGCGTTCCCGTCCCGTGTGCTTCGACGTAAGAGACGTCCTCGGCGCGTGCGCCAGCTTGCTCCAGTGCTGCACGAATGACCGATTCTTGCGCTGGACCGTTTGGAGCAGTGAGCCCACTACTGCGACCATCCTGGTTGATCGCGCTTCCACGAATGATTGCCCGCGTCCGCCGCTGCTCCGCATGAGCATCGCCACTGCGCTGAAGCAGCACGACCCCAACACCTTCACCGCGTACGTATCCGTCCGCGCTCGCGTCGAAGGTCTTGCATTGACCGTCGGGTGCCATGAACCTCCCCTTCGAGAAGTAAACGGTGACCGCTGGATCGAGTAGCACATTCACGCCGGCAACGATCGCCAGGTCGCTTTCGCCAGAACGCAGGCTCGCGCATGCTTGGTGCAGCGCGTACAGGCTTGAGGAGCACGCCGTATCGATGCTCATCGCGGGCCCTCGTAGGCCCAAGCAATAAGAGACGCGTCCCGCGACAACACTGTGAGCGGTACCCGTGCCGGTATACGGATCCATCGGGGTCCCTAACCGGGCCTCGATGCTCGCGTAGTCGTTGCCACTCACACCCAAGAAGACTCCGGTGCGCGACCCAACGAGCGTATCGAGCGGGATTCCGGCGTCTTCAATTGCTTCGACAATGCACTCGAGCACCAGACGCTGCTGCGGGTCCATCGACTGGGCCTCTTTCGGTGAAATGCCGAAATAGGTTGCGTCGAACTGCTTGATGTCAATGTCGCGAAGAAAGCCCCCGAGGCGCGTCGACATCTTTCCGAGAGCGTCCGGATCTGGGTCGTAGTACGCGTTGATGTCCCAGCGGTCCGCGGGAACCTCGCGCACGCCACTCGCGCTTTGCTGCAACAAACTCCAATACTGCTCGGGCGAGTTCGCCCCACCAGGAAAACGACAAGACATGCCGATGATTGCGAGCGGCTCAGTCCTCCTGGCCACGATCCGCTCCAGGCTCTCAATCCTAGCGTCCGCTTCTTCGAGCAAGGACACCAGCTGTTCGTCATCACTCATTTTGGCCCCTACCAAGTCGCAGTTGATTCGTCGGCTTCACGTCTTTGGTCGACGCGCACGAAGCGCGGCCTGGATCCGCTCTCGCGTTCCTTGAGCGTCAGCCAATGCTCCGGTTTCTTCTCGTGTGGTCGTCTTTCTTTGTGTCAGGAGCTGCTCCTCTGTCGCCGCGCTATTCATCCCCAGTGCACTCAGAACGAACACGGACAGTAACGCGATGTTCGGATAATCGAAGACGATGGTCGTCGGAACGGTTTTGCCGATGAGCCCGTTCAGGCGGTTTCTAACCTCTACTGCCATGAGCGAATCGACGCCCATGTCCATGAAGCCAACGTCGACCGAGATGGGAGTCGTCGTTCCGAGCACCGTCTGCACGAGCTCGATGAGGCGCGCCTCGACGTACGCTTGTTTTTTCTGTTGCTCCGGCAGTGCGCTCAGCTCGCGCAAGAAATCCGTATTCTGCGTGCTCGCTTTTCTTTGCACGACGAGCGAGAAGCGGCGCGTACGAAGCGCGCCGATCCGCTCTGCTAAGCGAGGCAGCGCAACATTGACCACACTCACGCTTCTTTGTTTGCGCCTCATCACCTCGCCGAGTGCCGCGAGCCCTTCGGCATCACTCAGCCCACCATCGAAGTGACTCGCAGCTCCGCGTTTTGAGGTCTTTTGCGCCATGCCGGCCTGCGCCCACGCCCACCA
>JBIKMD010001122.1:0-3588 GCA_044359465.1 Myxococcota bacterium | reverse complement strand
ACCCGTCGTTGGGTTCTGGAGCTCGATGGTCGTTTCAACGACGCACTTACCTGGACCAGACGACGCGCCGGATTGTGACATGTCGTAGCAGAAGTCAGGAAACGTGCAGCTGAATTGGTCATCAAGCAAACAGTCAGTCTTGCGCGGCGATTCAGCGAGCACTGCGTTCGGGATGTTGCCCCATTCGAAGTCGTCGTCCGAACCCTTGATGCTGATACGAGCGTACTTGGCGAAGTCGAGTACCCAGTCAGACGTCGTGCTCATCAGAGCCATACCAAAGAGCATGGCGTAGTTCTTGTGAATATCGAAGATCTTCGGATCGATTGGCAGGTTGTTCGGATCCGCCAAGGCCGCTTGGTCTGCAACAGACGACGCTTCTTTGGCGAGCGAGCGAATGACATAGTTGCCGTTCGCGTCGATGACGCCGGAAGTCACTTCGTGCTCGTTCACCATCATGCTGGCCATGAACTTGAGCATTTCTTCTTGGAACAGGCGGTAGTAACCGATGTTCGAGAAGCGGTACGCCGCGCCGTTGTCGAAGCGGATGAATGAACCTTCGGTGTCGGCCAACGCTTGGAGCGCCACGAGCTTCTCGTATTGCGAACCGATGGCTGCGATCTCGTAGTAGTAGTCTTGCGTGTAGCTGAGGTACGCAGGACGGCCCACACCGAGGTCGATGTTGACGCTCTTCGATGGCGCATTCTGCAGGTCGAAGCCCGAGCAGTCCGTGAGACCGTAGTCAGACGCTTTGATGTAAGCGCTGCCGCCGGTTTGGTTATAGACGCTCGAGGTCACACCAAGCGCAGCCGTTGGAATCGAGCAGTGCAAGCCGGCTTCTGGACGAGTCAACGTCTGCGTGATGCTGGTCAAACCAACGAGCGACGCTTTGGCGAAGTCCGAGTAGAAGTCCATCTTCTTGTAGATGTCTGGATAGAAACGCTCAGCGAAGTAGAAGTAACGGAACGCGTTATTGTAGTTCGCGAAGTAGCGACCTGCAATTTGGTTCAACCAGCCGTTCGGGTTCCAGCCAAAACGATCGCGCTTGAAGGCGCTGAAGATGTAGCGGAACTCGTACATGTCATTGGTGTTCTGGATTTGCTCTTCGACGCTCGAGCCAGCGTCGAACACGTTACACGCGCCGCCAAAGAGGTTACCCACGAACTCGTCCGAGCAGAACGCGTACGGAACGGCGTACATTGGCAGATCGCTGTTGAACTTGAGGTCAGCCGGCTTCTTCGAAAGACCGTCCACGTCTGGGTAGCTCTTGGCGAGCGAACCATTCGTGAGCAAAGCGCGCCAGTTCTCGACGTAGTCAGAGAACTTCACCCATTTACGACCGTCTTTGATGTTCTTGATGCCACCGAGGATGGTCGGCAGCTTCTTGTAGCTCATCATCCAGCCGTCGCCGTCGTTGTCTTTGTACGGGAGGTTGTCACCAGCGACAGCGGTCTCACCGCACCATTGACCAACGGAGAGGAAGCGGGCTGGGTCGACTTGTTCGCAGTTCGTAGCGTCTGCTTCAGCGAGCGGCGGGTAGCTGACCGTGCCACGTTGTGGAAGGTCGAACACTTGCACGATACCCGTGTAAGCGAACTGAATGGCAGCGCGGTCGTACTTACCAAGGCCGGCGAGGTCGGTGTTGAAGTTCGCGCCGTAGTCCATGATGGACGTGTATTGGTACTCGAGGCGACGCGGGTCGTCTTCGTTAGCGTCAGAGATCTTCCAGAAGTCGTCGAAGTAGTTCAACGCATCGGACGAAGCGCGGTAGTTGTGGCGCAGACCCATGTTGTGACCGACTTCGTGGAGCATCACACCCCAGTTGATGTCCTTGGCGATGCTCTGCCAAACTTTCTCGCGGTCTTTGACGTTCTTGTACTTGGTTGCTTGCGGGATGAGCACGTCATCAAGCGCTGCAGAGGGATAGATGCAGTGAGCACGGTCGCTCTTGGTAAGCGGATTCTTGCTCGCACCAAGCGTACGGAAAGCTTCGTGGAAACCGTTACGTGATTTGCTCGAGGCCCAGTTCGAAGGTGAAGCCTTGGCATAGAGGCTGTCGATTTCGTCGGCGCCCATCGACGATTTCTCGCGGCTGTAGCGGCCGTTGCTCCAGAAATCGAGCATGTCGTCGTTGATCAAGAAGCTCTTCTCGAAGACGGATCCCTTGATCGCGTCGAGCTTGGCGTCGCCACCGTGATTGAAGCCCTGATCCTTGAGAATGGCTTGACGGTTGTCGAGCGTGCCGAGGCGCGCGAAACGCTTGTCGAGCGATGCGCGTTGGTCTGGGCGAAGGCCCTTGTCCGCACGGCGCGCTTTGGATTGTTTTTGCACAACGTCGAAGTACTTGGTCATGTCGGTGCCGAGCGCAGCGTTCGTGGCACCTTGTGGATCGTTGTAGACGTCGAGCCATTGCTGGGCCGTGAACGCGTAAGTCTCGAGTGAGTGACCGTAGACGTTCGAACCAGCGTGAACGGCCTTGCCGGTTTCTGGGTCAGCGAACATCGGGCCGTAGCCGAGCGGACCAGCGAGTTGGTCACGCGAGACCCAGTTCATGATCGGGTAACGCATGTCACCGACCATTTGCCAGGTGAAACGCATGTCGTCAGCGACTTCGGTGACGACCTTGTCGCCCTTCTTCGCGAGGAAATTGCTGTGCGATTTCTCGGTGTAGAATTCCATGAGCGAACAAACGCTCTCGAGGTTGCCTTGGACGATGCCTTGGCCGCCAACGGTTTCGTTCACGAGGTCGCGGAGCTTGATCGCGTCTTTGGCGGTGTCTGGTTGCAGGAGGATGTCACCCACTTTGCCTTCGAGCAAAGTCGCGACGTTTTCGAAGTTACAGCTGTTCTTTGCGAAGGTGAACACGGTGCCGAGGCAGCCCGTGGTTTCGCCCGCTTTGCAGCTTGGGAGCTTGCTGAGCGCGGTGAGTTTGGCCTTGCGGTCGCCTTCTGAACGTTCCGCTTCGACGGCGTACGCGGTGCGGATGGAGTCTTGGAACAGCTTGTTCCAGTCTTCCATGATGCGCTGCGCGACTTCCATTTGGTAGTCAGGCCACTCGGTGTTGCCCCAGTACGTGTGCTTGCGAACTTTGCGCTTCTCGAGTGGGATTTCGACGCGGTTGCCTTTGCTGTCGGTGATGAACGCGCCCGAGTAGAGACCGGTCGCTTCGTCATAAGCTTCGCGTTGGTAGTATTGTTCCCAGATCGGCCAGGTATTGGCGAGCGGAATACGACCAGACTCGAGGAGGTCGGCTTTGCGGTCAACCGCGATGCGTTGCGTACGGAAGAAACCGAAGCGTTGCATCATGTCCAAGCGGAACTCTTGGCAGTCAGCGATCTCAGTGCCGGCCTTGTCACAGGCTCCACCGAATTGGTTGACGAACACGCGGTTGCTGTCTTTGTCGCGAACCGGAATCGTGTCTGGATAGTAGACAGGCACGAAGTCGTATTCGGTGTCTTGGTCGATGCGGCTGAACGACACCATCGTGTCGATTTTGCCAGGCGCGCAGTTGTTCGAGTCGTAGAAGTAGCCGATCGTGTAGCAGTAGTTCGCATCTGGGTTGATCAGATACGTCGCTGGGATCTGCATCAT
>JBIKMD010000021.1:0-12373 GCA_044359465.1 Myxococcota bacterium | reverse complement strand
TTTCAACCGAAGGTAGCTCGGACAAGTTCGGTTGCATTTCGATCTCGATGCGGCGGTTGAGCGCTTTGTTGGCCGGCGTGTCATTAGGCGCAACTGGATCGAACTCGCCGTAACCACTCGCTGCGAGCGCCGTGGGTGCCACGCCGCCCGCAACGAGCAAACGTGTCACTTCGACAGCACGTGCCGTAGACAGCTCCCAGTTCGATGGAAATTGCGCGGTAGCGATTTGGACGTTGTCCGTATGCCCAGCGACCACGAAGCGGCGATCCTTGATTGACGCGAGCGCGTTGGCCACTGCCGTGAGCGCCGTTTTTCCGGCGGGTTTGAGCTGGGTTTTTCCGGAGTCGAAGAGCACTTCGTTCGAGAGCACAATGAGCATCTTGCCGCTGCGAACGGTGACTTTGAGCTGACCGCCTTCGATCATGGACTTCAGCTTGTCTATGAGTGCGCGAAAGGTGGCGGCGCGTTCCTCTGCGGCGGCTTTGGCTTTGCGCAGCTCTTCGAGGCGACCTTTGGCCTCTTCGAGCGCTTGCGCCACCTGGCCTTTTTCTCCGGTGAGCTTGTCTACGTTTTGCCCGAGCTTCTCGAGGCGCTTGCTGAGCTCCCCCACGAGCGCTTGTGCTTTATCGAGTTGCTCCTTGGTGGTGTCGAACTCGGTGGTTTTTGCCACGAGCGCAGCGTCGCGCGCAGCGAGCGTGGTGTTCAATTGCGTTTGCTCATCCGCCGCCTTTTTTTCTGCAGCAGCGCGCGCGGCTTGCTCTGCCTTGAGCTGCGCCGAAGCGTCGTCGCGCTCCTTTTGTCTTTGTTTCTCGATGTCCGCGAGCTGCGCTTCATGCGCAGACGTGGTCATACAAGCCGCAGTCTGAATCAGAACGAGGACAGAAAGTAGTGTGGATGTTTTCACGGGCGGGCTTCTAGCTAGCCTCCGGCCCCGATTCAAGGAGGGCAGGGGGAGTCTCAGGGAGGCCGACAATTGTCGAAAGTGAACAAAGGGCAGCCACGCATTAAATGGCCAAGCGCTAGCCTCAACGGTAATGTTTTTCATGTCGATCGAACGCGTCAAAAGCCAATCAACCGTCGTCCCAGGCCCGCCAGTCGACGTCCCTCAGGCGCCCGCCAATGCGAGCGTTGGGGAAAAACAAAACACGGAGCGCGTGCAGCAAGCGCGCAGCGGCAAAACTGGCGACGCAGCGCCACCGCCTAAAGACGCCTTCGGCGGCGCGCCAGTGGTCCCAGCACAAACCCTTCCTGTTGCGCTGCGCCATGAAGCAGCTGGAACCCTTCAACCCGTCACGGACTTTGCAGCGCCTGCGGCTGCGTTTGCAGCGCTCGCAGCGCAGCTCGGCGCACCGCAAAACACAGTGGCGCCGTCTCAGAAGTTAGAGCTTCATGCGACGCGACTCGAGCAACCAAGCCACCCACTGCAAGGCTACCCGAAGGCCACTTTGGTGGCGGCAGTGAAAACGTTGGCGCTCGCGCAAAGCGGCACACTTCCGCTACCGGCCAATGTGCTTGGCCGGCTCGAAGCAAAGCTCGCCGGTGTGCTCACCTCGCCGCAAGCGAAGGTCGCACTGAGCGGTCCGCAGCAAAGCGCTGTGGCAACGCTCGCGCACGCAACACAGGCCGCGCTCAATGCCGCCGCAGGGCCTCTACGTTTCGAAATCGTGCGCGATCGCGGTGATGCTGCCTTGGACACCTCGGATGTGAACGCCATGCCTGCGTGGGCAAAAGACATGCTTGCGAGCGCGCTTGGCTTCGTGCCGCCAGTGGGCGAACAGGGCAGCGGTTCAGGCCACGGCAAGGACGAAGGCCCGGCGGGCGAAGCCGCTGCGGCGAAAACCGTGGGGGCCGCTCAGCGACAGGGCTCTGCGCCAGCGAAAACTAGCGCGCAGGCCTCCGCTGAAGCCATGACGAACCGCTTTGCGGACGCTGAGCCCCTGGTTGACGATGCGATTGTGATCCCCTCTCCAGCGTTGGTGCAGCTGGAAGGCGTGATGCGAAGCTGCCTTGGTGGCTTCGATTTTGCGTCCATGTCGGTCGAGGATCTGGTGATGGTGGTGATGTCGCAAATCAGCGCCGACGCCGCCACGGACATGCGCGGCGTGCTCGCCGAGATGAAAGCCATCAACGAGAAGAAAAAAGCGCAGCGTGAGTTCGTTCAGCACCTCAAGTCGCAGCGTGCCGACGCGCAAGCGGCTTTGCGTGCCGAGTACGATCGGCGCACGCAATTGGACCCCATGGCGGATGAGTATCTGCCGCCGTCCGTGACCTTTGATGCTTACAGCGAGCGCCAAGCGCTGTGGACCAAGAGTGGCTCATTCGATGGCACAGATGGCATTCCTCCATCGCCGCCACCAGCGATTGGTCTCTCACCGAACACGTTCTACGAACCAAAGCCGAAAGACGTAGAGCTCGCACGCCGGCTCGAGATCAGCTCCGGGCAGGCCGCCTCACTGATGCGGATTTGGGAAGATGACCCGGAGACACGCCTGAAGTGGGGCACAATCGAAGAGTGGATCACGGGCGATCCCGCGCGCGGTGGTTTAGGCCTCGCCTGTCCACCTAGCGCGTCCCAGGGCGCTCGCGTCGATGCGTTGATTCGGGCGCGCGATCCAGCAGTGCTGAACCAAGAGACTGCGTCGAAATACAACCTGAGCTTGGCCGACGCGGCGAAGCTCAGAGAGCATTACAAGACGCAGCTCACACCGGAGCAACAAGTCGGCGGTTTTGACGCCTGGCTGAAGCAGGCGCCGCCCGCGGGACTTGGGCTGGTGGGCGGCAGCGCTGACAACGCAGCGAAAGTGCGTGCTTTTTTTGCGGCCGCGGCGCCCACAGTGAGCGGCACGGCTCCAGCCCAAACCATGACAGCAGCCGATCTGCACGCACGTTTTGGTATTAGCGAATACGACGCGCAGAAGCTCATCGACTACTACGCGCTGCTGCCGCAAAGTTGGAAGGATCGCATCGGTGGCGAGGAAAACTATCTGACCAAATCGAGCCCACTCGGTGTGGGTATGCAGGCGGGCAGCAACAACACCGCCAAAGTACGTGACTTTTTTGCGTCGCAGCGGAGCGGTGCATCCGCAGCGCCAGGACCGTATGACGTTCCCGGCCGCGAGCCCATGCAGCACGATGCGGCGGTGGGTTTCGTCAGAGGCTCTGGTCCGTCGAGCTACGGTGACTACACGACGAAGGACCGCACTGCGCGCGCCATCGTGGAGCAAGCTTTCGAGCGTGTTCCTGCCGAGCTGCGCGCCGACTTGGAGCTGATGCTCAAGGGTGTCGTTTGGCTGCAACTCGTCGATGCGCATGACAATATTCTCGACGCGCAAAAAGCCGAGAACCTGCAGCTCGCCATGCTGCAGTTCATTGAGTCTGCAACGCCTGACCCGGCGACCCGTCAAAAGATGCTGAATTACGTCGAGCTACGTCTTGCCGAGGTGCAGAAGGATTTGCACAACGTGTCTGACGCTGGTGGCACGCCAAACATGCGCGCGGAGAGCTGGCTCGTGCAGGCTGACATTGTCTATCAGCGGCCGAATGACGGTATCTACGGTCATGGCGTCAACCACGTACACGGGCTCGGCGCCGATGGCCGGGTGGAGTGGCAAAATCGTTTTGCTGAAATGGTTTCCGAGGCTGGGAGTCAGGATTCAAATCACGGGGCGCTAGAAACAGGGCTCGCCGGCTTTAGCAACACCATGGGCTTTGGCGACCTTGGCCTAGCAACACTCATCACTGGTATCGCTCTCGCCACCAGCAACAAGTATCTCGACGCGGGCAAGTTTGGGGCAGCGGCCGAGAACCTCGAGTCGATGTCATCCTACGATGCCCGTGGTTTTGGCCCAGACTACCTGGGCGCTGACGACGGACTACCTGCAGCGAGTGCAGAAGAGTTGCAGAGACTGAAGGCGTTTTTTACCGATGGACCCACGTCGAGCGCGCTGCCTCAGCCTGCAACCATGGCGTCATGGCCCACAGGCGGCGGACACTCCCTCGCTTGGCCAACGAGTTGGAACGGCGTGAATCCGGCGCCGCTTTCCACGCGTGAACAAGCCCAGCTGATGGCTATGCTGAGGGACTGGAACCGTGCCTCGCATACACCGTATGGTGCTGGAATGGCGCAAGCGGATGCCACGCAAACAAGGCTCAAGAACGATCCGCAGTTCAAAGATTTGGTTTACCGGTGGTTCCGCGACAACGGCGACTCGGCGTTTCACGCCGACATGGCGGTACGCGCGCGTAACGCCTCCGCCGCCAATCAAGCGCTCGAACAAAGTGAGCGAAACATGGATCGCATGTTGCTCGAAACCGCTCGCGCCGAGCTGCCGTTTCCGCCTCCAGCGAACGTCAACACGCCACTCAATGCGAGTGAGCGCGCTGAGCTGGAGCGTATGCAAGCCACACTGATCGCCAACCAATCACGCTTCGAGTTCGAGCCGGAGCGTGCGTTCGAAGGCGTGGACAAAAGACGCTTCTCAGAGCTCAAACACCGCGATATCGCGCAGCAACTCGCAGCGCTCGGCCCCGTCACCGCTCCAGGTGTCATCTCGGCCGGTGCCATTGCTGCCATGCTGAGTGGCGGTTTGGCGCCGATGTTCGCCGGACCCATCGTCTTCGCTCCGTCGATTGGCACGCCACCCGCTGCACCCGCGGCAGCAACTTTCGACGCCGCGGCTGCCCGTGCTTCACTCGCCAACCTGCAAGCTGCGGCACGCCAGCCCGCACATACCGAGCTGAGCTCTGAGCTCAGCTTGCGCCAGCTCGACAGCGCCATCGAACAATGGAGCGGCGAAATGGATTCGACGAGTGAGCTCGGCGAAGAAATGCAAATTCGCATTCAGCTGTTCATGGACCGTTACACGCGCGCCAATTCGACGCTGTCCAACTTGCTCAAGAAGATTTCCGACACGAGCGCCGGGCTCATTGCAAACATGAAGTGATATGGCGAACCGAGTACCGCTCAATGATGCTCAGTTTCATGGTCCAAGGTTGTCTCCTGCGCAGGCACTCGCTTGTGCCAGAAGCGGTTGGTCGCTCAGTCAATCGGGTGCTTTAGACCAGGCTCTGGCGCTGCTCGAAGATGCAGTGACTTGCTTGCCATCAGACCGAGATGTGGTGAGTGCGTACGCCTTCACTTTGGCGAAGGCGCTCCGGACAAAAGAAGCGCACTACTGGCTGCAGCGCGCGGCTGAGCTCAGTCCAGACAATATTGAGGTCCAAGTCGCTGCCGGCGAGATCGCCTGTGAGGTGCAAGACTATGCCGGCGCGGCCCAGCGTTTTGCGCGTTGTTTGCAGCTCGATCCGAGTGGCAGAGAGCCAGCAGGCATTCGCGCGCGCGCACTCATCAAACGCACGGAGAAACAGCTCGCTAGTCGCCGAGGCTAGTCGTCGTCACGTCGCTCAAGGAAGCTCATCGTAGTATTCGGCCACACCCATGAGGCCGTACTGCTCGTAGCTGAACAGGATCGTTCCCGTCTTTCCCACGTCCCAAGAGCGCTGCGGATCGAAGCGTAGTGCATAACCTCGGCACTGCAGCGTAGGTTGCGTTCCGCGTACCGGGACTGGCCACGCTAGCGCAACGGCCGTGCCCACGGTGGGTTCTACTTGCTGGCGGTAAAGCTTGCCGTTGGAATTATCGCAGAAATAAATGAAGCCACGCGAGAGGTCACGACGGAACGCCCAGCTTCGTGTGCCAATCGGAAGGGTGGTGACGGAGCGTACTGCGCCGCCTGGCGCATCGTCGAAGGACTTGATGGCCGAGTTGCTAAAGTCGCTCGCGATGAGCCAACGCGCAGGGGTATCGCCGTCCCCCGTGTCATGTGACGCCGGCGAGTACGAGGCATTGTAGTTCACGCCGAGAGGGCAGCTTTCGCGTGCCGCGCCTTCTGCGCAGAACGGTGTCGCGCTCGGGCTAGCAGTGCCCGCGAAGTGGGTCATAGGTGATGTCGCGGGCGGTGTTGGGGTAGGACCTGTCGGATTGATGGTGAACAGCTTGTGCATGGCGTTTCCATAGAACCCGTCAGCGGTGTGTACTTCCATCAGGTGGTAGAGTGCTTGGCCGTTGTACACGCCATAACTGCGTGCGGAGTAGACCTCCGCGTAGCTTAAGCTGCGGCCAGCTGAGCCGTTCGCTGCGCTCCAATACGGTGTGGCGCCGCCGCCCGCGAATGCCTCCCACTGCGGCGTTGCGCGGTCGCGGCGTAGGCGCGTCATGTAGGAGTTACCAGCTGAGTAGTCGAGGGAGGTGTAGTAGCCGAGGGCGGGGTAGACGAAGCCATTCGCGCGGTCGACGTTGAGTGAGGTGGTTGCGGTGATGCTCACGGGGAGCGTGCGTGCGTCTGGGCCATCCGTTTGGGTCAAGGTCATGCCATCCCAGGTGTAGCTGTAATACTGCGCGGTGTAGGCGTAGCGTCCCATGCCGGCGAGGGCTTGCACCGTGTTGTCTTGCAGGTCGACCGAGAGTCCATTGCTAAGGATCGCTTCTCGGTAGCGTTGGCTCAGCGAGTCTGCGGTGACAATACGGTCTCGGTTGTTCGAGTCGCGCCAATAGTCGAAGCTCGGGATGTTTCCGTAGCGTGCCGCCAGCGCCGGTTTGTTCTCGCCATACTCGTAGCCCTGGCCCATGATCTTCAGCATCTTGTTGTCTTCTGTGAGCGTGTAGATCTTGCCTTTGGCAATCCAATAGACGTTGCCCACGGCGTCGACGAACACGTCCTGCACGTCGATGCGGCAACTG
This sequence comes from Myxococcota bacterium, assembly GCA_044359465.1. GTDB lineage: Bacteria > Myxococcota > JADLHZ01 > JADLHZ01 > JADLHZ01 > JADLHZ01. Next base: position 5,634 of record JBIKMD010000021.1, on the reverse strand, counting down.
TTCGCATCCGGCGCGGGTACGTCGATCTCGCATGGGGTTTGTACTGATGGTCCGCCACCAAGGATCAGCGTCCAGTCGTTCGTTGCGACGTTGTAGCGGTAGAGACCCAAGTTCGAAATTTGGTCTATGAGGTAAAGGTTGCCATCCATTCCCGTAAAGGCGGCAAAACCCGCGTTGAGATTCAGGAAGCCATTGGGCGGAACGAGGAGCGGCGTCGCGGTGCGCCCCGTCGCATCGAAGGTGGCTATGCCGTAACCGTAGCTCGGATGGTTGTAGACGAACGAGAAGATGCGTTGCACCGACGACGTTGCAAGATCGTAGGCGAGCCACGCATTGTGAAACAAAACGTTCGCGACCGAGTTTGTGGGAATATCGTTTCTGCTCGCTGGGAAGTAGACCGAGTAAAAGCCGTTGCCGCTGTAGCGAATGGTGTCGACACGCGGCATGTCTCCGGGGTTGCGCTCTTTGATATAGTGCCGCACAGCAAACTCGCTGCCGGGTGTGCTTGGCGCAGACTGAAAGTTGCTGTTGAAGTAGATGTCACCGTTTGGTGTTGCCCATAGTGACGAGCCGGCAGCATACACGCGGGTTTCCGTGAGCGGATCTTGGTTGTCCCCAACGGTGTCTGTGTCCGAGCCGCCGCCAATGATGGTGGTGACGTTGGCCGTGCCCACTGGCAGACGATCGCTGTTGACGTTCAAGCGCCGAATGCGATCGTAGTCCCAGAACAACAGGTTGTCGTCATGGTCCATGGTGATGCGATACACCTCACGCGCGGTGGCCACCTTCACTGCACCATCCGCCGTTGTGCCGTTGATGCGTACCAGCGTTTCTGTATTGCCGGTTGCCGGGTCGACCCACAAAATGCCGTACCGCCTGTCAAGGAAGTAGAGCACGCCGCGCGAGCTTACTGCCAAGGTGCCAAGCACGTTTTGTCCCTCACTCACGGTGACGTGGCTGACGAACAAGGTGGAGGCCGCGTTTCCCCCGTAACCTGGGTCCGGATTGCCTGCGAGAAAGCGCAGCGGCGCTGCATTGAGCGGTGGCTGTGAGGAGCTCACGCTCGAGATGTCTTTGGTGTCCGTCGCGCGAACGCGGACCTTGACGTAGCTGCCGTAGAGGGCGCTCGGCGGCGTCCACACCGTGCAACCTGTTTGCGAACCACCGATCGTACAACCGCCACCGGCGCTGTTGGCAAAGGTGCCAGGGATGTTTTGGTAGTTGAAGTCGTCCGTCGTGTATTCGAGTTGGATGGGACCGGTGGGACCTGTCGGTGCGCCGTTCGGCAGAACGACGTTCCACTTCACATAAACATTTGGGTGTAGCGCATCGAGCTTGGCATCCGATTCCACATAGGGATCGGAAGGCGCATTGACGACGAAGCCCGTCACATTGGTGACCTCTGGCGGGTCGCCAGGATTGAAGAAGATCGTGCGGCGTTCATAACATTCACCGGCCGTGTTGTTGGAGACGATGCCGGCGCTGTTTTTCGCCCACACACGCACTGTGACATCACCAGTGACGAAGCCAAGGCGCACAGGGATGTCGTAGAGATGCAGAGAAGCGGCGGGCGCGGCGTTGATGGGCGGCGCACTCACTTGTTGAAAACAGGGGTCGTTACGCGCCGGCTGGGTTGTGCTTTTGGTTTTGAAACACAGGTGCGTGATGGGCGCGCCGATGGGGTCCGCGGCCTGAAGCTCGACGAGCGCGAACGGATTTGTGGTCTCTGCCGCTTTAGGTCCGCACGCTGCGGGAGCCGTGGTTTCGCCATTGAGACGCAGAATTGAAAACACCGGGGGCTGCGTTGCGACGATGAGCGCGTGCTCAACGGTGGCTGTGTTGTTTGCTTGATCGGTGGCGGTGATTCGAAAGCGCGCGGAGGCGCTCGGTGTTGCCGCAGGCGTCCAAGCGTAAGTGCCGGTATTGGCAATCGGCTGCGCGCCGATGTTCGTGTACGTAGTTCCACCATCGAGTGAAAACTCGAGGCGAATGGGCGTTGCGCCTTGGTTTGCGTCGCTCATGGACCATTGCACTTGCGTACCGGTGCCGCCCTGAATCCCTTGGTCCGCGGCAGGCTGCAGCAAGGTCAACGAGGGTGGCTCGGAGTCGAAGATCACGCTCACTGAACTGGCCGTGGTCGAGACGTTGCCAGCAGCGTCTTTGGACCACGCGTAGATCGTGTGTGTGCCCTGCACGCTCGAAATCGTAAAGCTCGGCAGGGTGGACGCGCAGGCGTGGAACGCAGTGTCGTTCGCAAGCGGCGTACTCGCACTTTCGCTGAGAAGCACAAAAGGGCGATCGGCGCAGTCGGCAACCGCGATAGTGACGGCCGCAGCGTTCGTCGGTGAGGCGCTGAGCAAGGTGATCGCCGGCGGCAGCGCGGGCGTGGGATCCCAATCAAAGCTTCCGGTGCTCGTGACGCTTCCAATGTTTCCGGCAGCGTCGGCAACGCTCACGCGGGCGCGGTACTGACCTTGCGGTAGGTTGGTCGGCACGAACGATCCCGAGCCAGGCTGCATGGTTGCAACCAGGTTGAAGGTGACACCGTTGTCTCCCGAAATCTCTACGGTGGTTGCCCCGTCGAGTAGGTGCTGGTCACTGGCGGTCCAGGTGATCGCATCGTTTGCATTCAGCAGCGCGCCGCTTTGTGGCGCGACCAACGTGACGCTTGGTGCTGCGCGGTCCAGCGTGATCAGGGCGGTTCTCGCGGTCGCAGAGGTGTTGCCCACGTCGTCGCGCGCCCACACCGAGACGGTATGCTCGCCGTCGAAGTCGTCGAGGGTGACGAGTGGCGGGCCAGCGCGCAAGGGGATGGTGCTGCAGCTTTGCCAAAGATAGTCTGGCTCGGCGCCGCTACGCGGACCTTCTGTCACGAGGAGCGCTTCGGTGTCTGCGCAACTGTTGATGCGAATGGGAATCTGCACTTGATTGGTGACGGGCAGCGCGTCCAGCGTGAACTGCGGCACTGCTGGCGGCGTGGAGTCGATAGTGAACGGCTCGGTCAGCGCAAATGCCAAGCGGCCCTCCACATCGACTGCCACCAAACGAAAACGAGCGGTGCTGACGTCGGCGAGCTTAAACGTCCATGGCACCTCAGTCGCCCCCGCGTCGAGATTGACAAAGGCGTCGATGCGCTCACCGTCAGTGGCGAATTGAAGCTGCGCCGCGGCGAGTGGCTGTTTGGTTTGCGTGATGCTGATCGCGGCGACCCAGTCACTGCCTCCGCGCACACGCGGGTTTGGAGCGGAAAGGGTGACGATCGGAGCGTCCGCGTCACTCTTTCCCGAGCTGCTTCCGGACGAAAAGGCATCGCCGCCAAGCGCTACACCTTCGATAGGAACGAAACTGCGCTTTTGATCGCTGCACGCGACGACAAAACAGCAAAAGGCAAGGGCTACGCGCATACAAAGAGGATACTTGCGCGGGCGCCCGTGCGCTAATTCGATTGCCCTCCGTGACGCCGCTTTGGGTACAAATTGGCACGGATTTTGGCAGGAACCCTTGACTAGCAATTTGCCTTGTGGCGATAAGCCGCGCCCCTGGAGGGAGGGCGTGTTCCGCCCGTTTGCACTTCCTAAAGGATAGACAATGCGTACCCACGGTAAACGTTACAATGAAGCCCGCAAATAGGTCGACCGCACGAAGAAACACGTCGTTGGCGACGCCGTCAAGCTCCTCAAGAGCCTCAAGCCCACCAAGTTCGACCAAACGGTCGACGTGGCGTTGAACCTTGGCGTGGACCCAAAACACGCTGACCAGCAAGTGCGTGGCGCCGTTGTGTTGCCGCACGGCCTTGGTAAAGCGGTTCGCGTCGTTGTGTTCGCCAAGGGCGAAAAAGAAAAAGAAGCACTCGCAGCCGGCGCCGATGTGGTCGGTTCGGAAGACTTGGTCAAGAAGATCGAAGGCGGCTGGCTCGACTTCGACAAAGTCATCGCAACCCCAGACATGATGGGTCAGGTTGGTAAGCTCGGTAAAGTGCTTGGTCCACGCGGTCTCATGCCAAACCCCAAGGTTGGCACGGTGACCACGGACGTGACCAAGGCCGTCAACGAGTCGAAGGCTGGTAAGGTCGAATTCCGCGTCGACAAAGCCGGAATTGTGCACGCGCCTGTTGGCAAAATGTCGTTCGCCGAGAACAAGCTTGCAGAAAACGTGATGGCGCTCCTCGAGACCGTCGCCAAGCTCAAGCCACCGGCAGCCAAGGGCACGTACATGCAAGCTGCGACGATCTCTGGGTCGATGACCCCGGGCGTCAAGCTCGACATCTCGAAGATTGGTTCGTCTTCGGACGCTGAATAAGCGCGACTGTTCAATCGTTAGGTCAACCGGCGGGCGCAGGCTCGCCGTCGTCAAAGACACTCAGGGCCGGCAATGGTTGCTGGCTCAATTGATCGCTTCGGCGATCTCCTGAGCGAGGCGGCTGACCGAGCCCTGCTCGGCTTCCGTGTTCTGTCTTTTTAAATCGGCTGCGATGCAGCAGAAAGGAGCAAAAATGGAACGAGCAGAAAAAGAAAAACAAGTTTCCGAATTCAAAGCGAAGTTGAACAACGCCGCTGGCGTGTTTGTTGCGGACTACCGCGGCCTCACCAGCGATCAAGTTCATAACCTCCGCAAGGCTTTCCGTGCCGCAGGCATTGACTATCAAGTGGTGAAGAACACCCTGGTCAAGCTCGCGATTGCGGGAACCGGACTCGAAGCGATCAAGGGTCACCTCAAAGGGATGACCGCGATCGGAATCGCGACCAAGGATGCCGTCACGGCAGCCAAGGCAGCGGTTGATTTCGCCAAGGCGAATGAGTCCTTCAAATTGCGTGGCGCGTTTGTGGAAGGCCAGCTTTTGGCGGCCGATGGCATCAAGACTTTGTCGACGATGCCAACGCAAGCAGAAATGCGCGCGACGCTTCTTGGTACGATCAACGCCCCAGCGGCGAAGCTCATGGCGCAAATCAACGCGGCCGGACAGCAACTCGCAGGCGTTCTTCAGGCCAAGGTGGACGAAGACAAGAAGAAGGCAGCGTAAGTACCTGGCGACTGAGTCGCTCGGTTTTGCGCATGGGCCCTGGGAAAATGATTTCGCAGGGCTTGATTTGAACTGAACAATTGGTTACGCGCGGCCCGGATCAAAAACCGTGCCGCTAGTTGGAGATGAAAATGGCAGACTTGAACTCACTCGTTGATCAACTTTCGCAACTCACGGTTATCGATGCCTCGAACCTCGTCAAGCTTCTCGAAGAGAAGTGGGGCGTCAAAGCGGCGTCGGGCGGCGGCATGATGATGGCAGCCCCAGCGGCAGCCGGCCCGGCGGCCGAAGCACAAACCGAATTCACCGTTATCCTCAAGGACGGCGGCGCCAACAAGATCAACACGATCAAGGAAGTTCGTGCGATCACCGGTCTCGGCCTCAAAGAAGCCAAAGACCTCGTGGACGGCGCTCCGAAGACCGTCAAAGAAGGCATCGCGAAGAAAGACGCCGACGAAATCGCCAAGAAGCTCGAAGCAGCTGGCGCCAAGGTCGAAATCAAGTAGTCAAAGCGCGCGATCTCGGCCCGACTGCTTCGTTGCTCGGTCGCTGTGGTGCTCGCCGTACGGGAAGTACGGCTCCGCTCCTCGCTCCGTCGCGCCTCGCATTCGAAC
>JBIKMD010000746.1:0-3590 GCA_044359465.1 Myxococcota bacterium | reverse complement strand
ACGCGAACACAATGCTGACGGCTAGCATCTCGCATCGTCGCCTATAATCTTGCAGTCGAAAAGCGCTTTGATGCATAAGTGCTCATGCTTGCTGTTTTTTGCTTGTGGATTGTTTACGCGAACGCGCCTGAAATCAACAGCGCTCGCGACAAATTCTCCTCAGGCGAGTACGCAAAAGCGGCACTGATACTCGAAAACTATTTGGCGCGTGATGGCTTGGATAAAGACCTCCGACTCGACGCGCTGTTGCTACTTGGTGCGGCCAACGTTGGTCTTGGGTATGTGGATTCCGCCAAGCGCAAATTTGCCGAAGCATTGACCTTGGATCCGTCTACTCGTGGCGCTGACTTTGCACCGAAGATTGTGCGAGTCATTGATGCCGTTCGTGCCGACTTGTTTCCGCGACCGATCATTTCGCGAGCACCGACGTTCATAGAAGACAAACACGAAAAACGGCTAGTCATTGAGGTGAGCTTGCTCATCGAGTCAGCCGTCACCCCCACCCGTCCGAATGGTGCGCCCCTCGAGCTCTGTACCTCTGAATGTTGGCCGCTGCAGGTGCGCGACGGGCGTGCCAAGCTGACGCTGGATTTGGGCGAAGGCCCGCGGGGGCAACTCGTTTGGTTTGTCCGAACTTTAGATACGCGCGAAGCGGTGCTCGGTTCTCCCGCCGAACCAGAACGTGATCTCTTCGTACGCGAGGTAGCGGTACAACCTCGACTCATATCGTCAGCACCTACTAGCGGTCCCGCAACAACACCCGTTGTGGTGTCTGAGGCTAAGGCGACGCCGATCTATCGTCGCTGGTGGTTTTGGACGCCCATCGCTCTCGCGGTTGTTGGTGGTCTCACCACCGCTGTGGTGTTCGCCGCACGCGGCCCCGCAGAGGGTCCCGCTACCCTCTCGTGGCAAGTCGTAGAGAGTCGCTGACGGCGTTCATCACTTCGCACAGGCAGAACCACATGTAACGACCTTGGGTCCATCGGTGCGGTAGTTGCTGCAGCAAGTACACGCGCAACGTTTCCGCTGTGTCTCATCATGAGCGGTGCCGAATCAACAGCCCCTCAGCCAGCCCCAGTAGTGCCACTTGGCAACTCGGCAAGCGCGAGAAGTAGCTCAGTCGCCGCGCGTGCTGAGCGTGTAAGAGCGCATCCGCAACTCCGGGTCCGCAATCGCCGTCGCCAGCATCACCTCGTCTGGCCGGTACGCATCAATCATCTTCGCTAGCTGATCACGCACACGCGCTGGCCCGCCCACGATCATGTTTTTGGTGATCTCACGATCCGCCGCAGACAACGGATTCGCTTTGACGCTAGCAACCGACGGGAACGGTCTCACAACACCGCGACGAATGAGCGCGAACGCCGTGCGAATGGGTCCCGCGAGCTCCTCGGCCAACGCATCTGTCTCGGCGCAGATCACGCTCAGGGCAAGGAGCGTCTGAGGCTTCGCGAGCGCTCCGGGCGTAAAGTCATTGTAGTAGATCGTGAAAGCCTCACGGGCATGCTCCAAGCTGAAATGCCCCGCAAAGGCGAAGGGCAAGCCTAAGTTCGCAGCGATCCGCGCACCGCCGTCTGTCGATCCGAGCATCCAGAACGGCGGACACGTCACATCGGTAGGCATAGCAACGATACGCGCGTAGGGATGTCCGTCCGGAAACTTCGCGTGAATGAACGCGTTCAGCTCTGCGATTTGTTGGTTCACCGGCTCGCCGCTACGCTGCAGCGCGGATGCCGTGAGCGGGTCCGTGCCTGGCGCGCGGCCAATCCCCATGTCGATACGGCCTGGATAGAGCGCTTCGAGCGTTCTGAACACTTCCACCACGTGCAGCGGATTGTGGTTTGGCAACATGATGCCACCGGCACCAATTCGAATCGTTTTGGTTTGGCCCGCAAGGTAGGTGATGAGCACCTCAGGCGCAGCACTCGCGATCGATGGCATGTTGTGATGTTCGGCAACCCAATAACGTTCAAAGCCAAGCGACTCCGTATGCCGTGTGACGCGGGCCGCATCGTGGATCACCTGGCTCGGTTTTTTGCCATCTTCGACGGGAAACAGATCTAGCGCAGAGTACTTCACCCTCTCACACTAAGGAGGGAAACAAGGTAGCGCAAGCCGTGCGCTGAGAAGGGAAAAAGCGTTTACATCCGCGTGGGCGTGCGGCTATCGCGCACGGCCAGTGAAAGACTTCCTTCAAGCGGTGCGTGCAGCATGCTCACCAGCAACTTGGTCAAAAGCAGTGGAGCTCGCACGCGCGGGCAACGTCAGTGCCATCACCGAGCGACCCGGCGAAGTCGATCTGCGCGTGGCAACCGACGGCGGTCTGAAGAGCGCCGCCGTGACGCTCTATTTAGATGACGACGAGTGGACCTGTGACTGCGACAGCACAGCCGACGCCTGCGTACATGCGGCCGCAGCCACCATCGCGCTGAACCGCGCGCGCATGGAGGGGAAAACGCTCGTGAGCACGGCGCTCGCGCATGTCGGCTATCGTTTGCGCAGACACGACGGCGAGCTGGTCTTCGATCGCGCGCTCGTAGGCGCGAGCGAAACGCCACTCACAACATCGATTAGCGAGGCCTCGAAAGGCACGAAGCTCGCAGCAACGCAGGCAGACATGACTGTCGAGGTGTTGCTCGGCACACGGCCTCGTGGCGCACTCATCAAAGAACACTGGCAGAAGCTCTGGCCAGCACTCAGCGAATGCGAAGATGTTCAGCTAGACGGCGCCAAGGTCTCGTTTGGGCCATCAGACTCCATCGAGTCGCTGATCGTGGAGGATGCACGCGAAGGTTTCAGGCTCACACTCGGCACGCGCGAGGGCATTGAACGCTTCAAGAATGGGCCCGCGCACTCTGAGGGCCGCTTGTTTCTCCCTACGCCGCCGGCACTCGGAGAACGCGACCTTCTTGCGTTGCGCCAGGGTCAGACCATCACCGATGTACCAGCCTTCGTCACTGATCTCTTGCCGCGATTGCAAGCGGCGCTACCGGTCACACTCCGAAGCAAACGTGTGCCGGTGCCTACTGATTTACCCGCCTTCGTGGCCTTCGAGATTGCGCCGCAAGGCCCTGGGCTCAGTATCCTCGCGACGCTCGTCTACGGCGACCCACCGACTGCGCGGATCGACAAAACCGGCCTGGTCTGGCTCGGCGGCCCTCTGCCCAAACGGCGCCCACGCGAAGAAGATCAGCTCCGCCAAGCGGCCGCCGCCGTGCTCGACTTGAAAATCGGTGAACGCACCTTTGTGAACGCTGAAGACGCGCCTGAGCTGCTGAGTCGCATCGCCCGCTTCACGGGGCGCGCACCCGCGACCAAAGCCGCTATGCTCAGCGACGCGAGCGTGCATGCGACCATGCAAAGCGGCGTGCTCAGTTTGTCGCTCGAAGCAGGCAGCGAAGTCATTGACCACGCGAGTCTGCTGCAGGCCCTGCGCGGCGGCCAAGCACTCATTTCTCTGCGCGACGGACGCTTCGCCCGCATTCCACCCACGCTGCGCGATCTCGACCTCGTTGCGCGTTTGCTGCACGGACGCGGCGAGCTCTCCCCTCCCGAACAAGTGGAAGCAACGCGTTTGCTGCGCGAGCTGA
>JBIKMD010000745.1:0-3600 GCA_044359465.1 Myxococcota bacterium | reverse complement strand
CCCACGTAGTACGCAATCGCCCGCTTGATTTCGTCACCAAAGGAACCGGCTTGGCCGCCAGCGTCGCCGGACGACTCCTCACGCGCGGCAGTGCTCACAGCGCTTGCTTTGCCGGTGCCCGATTTCACCACGGCGACCTTCTCGCTTTTCGCGGGGGCTGATTTTGCGGCAGCAAAGGCATTTGGCAGAGGTGCTGACGACGCGTCGTCGTCTTCTAGCGTGTTATTTTCAACCGTTGCTTCGACCTTGTGCGCCACTTGGGTGGCCTGGTTGAAGATCGCCGTTTTTTGACCTTCGCCATCTGGCTCAATGTCGATGACTTCGTACTTGTACTGGTGGAACTTGAATTGCGTGCCGCGCGCGAGCTGCGTGGGCGTATTCGGTTTCAGTTTTTCATCGTCGATGAAGGTGCCGTTCGAAGACTTGAGATCTTCGATCCACCATTTGTCGTCTTTGAAAGAAATGCGCGCGTGCAAGCCGGACACGCCGCCATCTGGCACAGCAATCGTCGCCCGCGCTTTGTCGCGACCAAGCGTGGTGCCGTTTTCATCGATACGAAACGTTTCACTGTTCTGCAGATCTCTAATTTCGATGTGCAAGTTAGTCGCGCCCTCGGGGCGAAGGGAGTATCACGCCCCAGTGTTTGCGCAACTCCTCCGCTCTGCGAGGCTGCTGATGAACGTGTTTTTGAACGAGGTGCGGCGCAGCGGTTGACCGTAGTCAAGAACGACCATATACGGCCATCGCTTGCCATCGTAACGGTTTTTGCATCATTTTCGGAGGACTTCGTGGCCGAAAGTTATCTTCCTATCTTCATGCTCTTCTTCGTGACGCTGATCATTGGCGGCGCGATGCTTGGGCTCGCGTACGTGCTCGGCCCAAAAAAACCGAGCGCGATCAAAGATCTGCCCTTCGAGTTCGGAAGCCCGAACATTGGCACAGCGCGTGAACGCTTCAGCGTCAAGTACTACGTGACTGCGATTCTCTTTTTGGTCTTCGACATCGAATCAGTGTTCATTTATCCTTGGGCGGTGCTGTTTCGTCGACTCGGATGGTTCGGGTTCTTCGAAATGCTGACCTTCGTCGCCTTCATTTTGGTTGGTCTTATCTACGTGCTCAGAAAAGGAGCGCTCGAATGGGAATAACGAATCCACATAGTCATGACGGCGAAGTCCTCGTCACCAAGCGTGATGAAGTACAGAGCTGGATCAAAAAACTGCTCAACAACAACGTGCAGGGCGTGGCCAATTGGAGCCGCAAAAACTCGTTGTTCCAGTACCCGTTTGTGACGGCATGCTGCGGCATGGAGTTCATGAGCGTGAGCTGCAGCCGCTACGACGTGGCGCGTTTTGGCGCAGAATTTCCGCGCTTCTCGCCGCGCCAAGCGGACTTGTTGATTGTGGTAGGAACGGTCGTGCAGAAACAAGCACCCGTGCTTCGCCGCGTCTACGACCAAATGGCTGACCCAAAGTGGGTCATTGCCTTTGGCGCGTGTGCTTCGACGGGCGGGTTCTATCAGAACTACGCAGTGGTCGACGGCATCGATCAAATCGTGCCCGTAGACGTTTACATTCCTGGTTGCCCACCACGCCCAGAGCAAGTGCTCGACGGTTTGATGATGCTCCAAGAAAAGATCACGCGTGAGACGGCCGCGAAACATCCGGTGATCGAATGAAGCGCAGCACCTTCAGCAGCACCGCTGCCTCCACCGGAGGGATGTCATGAGTCAGGTCGTCCTCGACCGTTTGCAGAAGAAGTTCGCGCACGCGATCGTTGCCACGCACAACCGTTTTGGCAATGAAACCGCGGTCATTCGCAAAGAAGACCTCGTCGCAGTGTGTGAGTTTTTGAAGACGGACGCCGCTACGCAGATGTCCATGATCATGGATGTCACCGTCGTCGACTGGCTCGAAGATCCACTTCGCGTTGAAAAACGCAGCGAAGAGGCCGAACGCTTCGAGGTGGTCTACCACTTGTACTCGCTCGAAAAGGGCCACCGCATTCGTCTCAAAGTCGGGACCGATGGTGACCCGCCACACGTGCCGAGCGTGTTCTCCGTGTGGAAAGGCTGCGAGTGGTTCGAGCGTGAAGCGTACGACATGTACGGCGTCATTTTCGACGGTCACCCCGATCTGCGTCGCATTCTACTCTACCCTGAGTTCGTTGGGCACCCGCTGCGTAAAGACTACCCTATCGACAAGCGCCAGCCGCTCATTGAGAATCGGCTCCGCGCGGTGAACTACGGCACCACTGGCGTCACGGGCGACGCGGTCGTCATGAACAGTCCGCTAGTACAAATCGGTCGTCGCAAGAACAAAGGCGAAACGTCAGCCGAGCAGAACGAAGGAACAAAACATGTCTGAGAGAACCGTTTCGGCGGCGCCTCCTAAGGCCTCCGCGTCCTCTGCAGGCGATGATCTTGCGCCAGACATCGCCACCAAGGTCATGGAGATCAACCTCGGACCGTCGCATCCAGCGATGCACGGCACCGTGAAGATGAACATGACAGTCGATGGCGAAACGATCAAAAAGATCGACGCGGACATTGGCTACTTACATCGCGGCTTTGAAAAAGAGTGCGAGCGCGCCACGTGGACACAGGTGATTCCGTACACGGACCGCCTCAACTACGTCTCACCGCTGATCAACAACTTTGGTTACGCGCTGGCCGTTGAGAAGCTGCTCGGTATCAAGTGCACGCGCCGCTGCGACTACATTCGCGTCATTCTGAGCGAGCTCAGCCGCATGTCGGACCACTTCACCTGTGTGGGCGCCTCGGCCATGGAGCTTGGCGCGTTCACCGGCTTCCTCTATCTGGTGGAAGCACGCGAGATGATTTGGGAGCTGATAGAAGAAGTCACGGGCGCGCGTTTGACGATCTCCTACGCACGCGTAGGCGGCGTCACGGGCGACTTGCCAGAACACTTCGCAGCAAAAACCGAGAAGGTGCTCGACAAGGCCTTTGCGCTGCTCGACGACTTCCAAGCCATGGTGAAGAAGAACCGCATCTTCATTGACCGTATGGACGGCATTGGTGTGGTGCCACGGCAAGACGCCATCGAGTGGGGCTTCACGGGTCCTTGCGGCCGCGCGTCTGGCATTGCCTATGACGTGCGCCGTGCGCATCCCTACTTCGCCTACGACGAACTGGATTTTGACGTTCCCGTGGGCGAAAAAGGCGACAACTACGACCGCTACCTCGTGCGCGTAGAAGAACTGCACCAAAGCCGCCGCATTGTGCAGCAAGCGCTCAAGAACATTCCTGATGGCCCGATCAACATTTCGGACCCGCGCATCATGCTGCCGCCCAAAGAACGTGTGTATGGTTCGATTGAAGGCCTCATTGGGCACTTCAAGCTGGTCATCGATGGCATCATCGTACCGCGTGGCGAAGTTTACGCCTACGTTGAAGGCGGCAACGGCGAGCTTGGTTTCTACCTAGTGAGCAACGGCACGGGTCATCCGTGGAAGTGCCGTGTGCGTCCGCCGTCATTTGCCATCATGCAGGGCCTCAAGATGATGCTCGAGAATTATCAAATCGCGGACATGGTCCCGACCTTCGGTTCGGTGAACATGATCGGCGGAGAGTGCGATCGCTAA
>JBIKMD010000744.1:0-3604 GCA_044359465.1 Myxococcota bacterium | reverse complement strand
TGCGCGGTAAAACGCTCATGCCTCGCGTACAACGCCGCGTCGAAGAAGGCTGGGGCGCATGCATGCTCTACCGCGTACTCGCTGAAACACAAAGCGCGGGGCACTACCAACTCGTGGGCGATCCGTCGCAGCCGCTGCGCGATGGCAATCATGTGTTTTGCTCAGTGGATGACAGCGGACGAGTGATGACCGTTTCGACGCATGTTCGCGCAGACGCCGATGTGCCACTTGTTCAAGCGCGCATGCGCGAAACGATTGCCGCACGCGCCCCCGAGCTGAGCAAGGTGGAAAGCGAAATGACTGCGAGCCCACGCACCTGGCAGCGTTTCGTTGGTCGTAGCCTCGTTGGAGGCATTCCGCGCACACGCGGGTTACACCACTATCTTGCGCTCCGCACCGTTCAGCCGGAGCGCGGCTTGTTCCTTGTCGGAGACTCTTTTTTGTTTGGGCAAAGCACGCTCGCGTGCGCGCTATCGGGAAAACGTACGGCGCTGGCTGCGCTGCGGGGCAGGCTAAAATGACTTCAAGCAGATAGCATACGCTGAGACCAGCCCTGACGATGCGATACCGCACAACCAAGCGTTGCCTGGTGCATTACCGCTGCCAATCGCCACGCAGTTGGTCCCGTCCTTCGATGGACAATTGCGCACAGTCAGTATCGGCGACGAACACCCGCCGCTGATGGCGATGTCTCCACTTGCGCAGGAAGCCGCAACACTTGTCGCGCCATTCGCCGAGTCTCCAACCGTGTACAACGGCAAACGAACCGCGGCGTCGGAGCCAACCGCTAGATTGCTCTTCCCTTCGACACCAAGCGCTGGCGCGTGAGGTCCTGCGCTTGTTGCAAACACACCAAATCCGTCCGTCGCCTCGCCAAACCCCATGACGCCGTAACCCGCTCCGTTTTGGGCGGTCGCTTCACCGAGAATAGCTACCCCGCCCGGGGCCGTATTGCTCGCGAGAAGGGTTGCTTGTGTGGTGCCGTGGGAGAGCGCGACGGGCACTTGAAGCGCTGGACCTGGAGGACCGGGAAGCCCCTGCGGACCTTGAGGACCCGCCTCACCGATGTCGCCTTTGTCACCACGCTCACCCTTGATGATTGAGACCTCTCTAGTGGCTACACTTTGCGCCGAACGTAGCTCCACCTTCAGCTTTGTCTCACTGCTTTCGCTACGGATCTCGTTCACCAGTTCGCTGGGCAGCGCTGCGCTCAAAGCGACTGGGCTTTCGAATGTGGTCACGAGCGGCCAAGTGCGTGAGGTTCCGCTTTCAAGAAGACGCGCTTGTAAGCTGGGCTCGAATCCTTCTCCACGAATGCGGAGCCCATCTTTCGATCGGTCGACCGCCACATCACCCTCTACAGAATGAATGGTGAGCCCGCTCGAAGAACACCGCCCCGCATTGCACAGTCCGCTGATGCAATCGCTATCCACCGAACAAGCAGCAGCAACTGCAACGACACCGTCCTGCGTGACCGCGTTGGAACAACAAGAGATGAGCAACAATGTAAGACAGAGTTGGATACGCATGGGCAGACGAAGAGCAACGCCCGTGCCATGGGAATTCCGCAGTATTTTCCGTGCGGCGCAAGCACTGCGCGTGTGTCACCACATGGGACACCTCGGAGATCTTCGTTCAGCTCTGCGTCCACGCGGTGTTGTAGCGGACGGTCTTGATCGCAGGCTCACCTTCTAACTTATCAAGCAACGCGTGTCGCAGCTCAGTGAGTGGCGACACATTCTCGAGCACCCAAATGAACGTGGTCTGCCCCTCTGTGCGCTGATACTCGAGCTCGACGACGCGAGCGCCGGCACTCTTTCTGTAGTCTTCGACGAGCTTTGCAAGATGCTCCTCGTGCGTCGCCTGCGCCGCGGTGGTGAGTGACACTTCCAGCCGAAGCTCGCGAGGCGCACCACGCGTCCGTAAAAAATCGACAGTGTGCGCCATCTGCCGATGCGTGAACTGCATGATGAAAGCGATGCACACGCCTACAAGCGCGAGCGCACCAGCACCGACGCCAGCGGCAAGGCCGAGCGCGGCAGTCATCCAGATCGTGGCGGCGGAATTGATCCCTTGAATGCTGCTTTGGCGCACATGGAAAATGACGCCGCCACCAAGAAAGCCCACGCCGGTAATGATGCCCACTGCCATCTGCGTGGCAGAGCCGCCCCCGGGCCACGGGCCCAGTGACAACATGCCAAAGACGGCAGACCCAAGTGCGACGAGGGTCGTGGTCTTGAGACCCGCGTTCTTGTGAAACCACTGCCGCTCGAAACCAAGTAACGTGCCGCAGCCAAGCGCGAGCATGAGACGAACAAAGACGTCTGTGCCGGACGCAAGCGCAAGGGGAATGAAGCTCTCGAGCATTCCAATGCGTGAGCGCAAGTTCGCGTGGTGCGCAAGCCTCAGGTCTCTAAATTCAATGATCCCGGTGCGACGCGACGTCTTTGCCACAACAGCAAACACACAAGAACGACACTCAGGGCAGTGTACATGAGAGGCAACAGCCCCCAAGTGAGCGAGGCAAGAACAGACACGGGCTGCGCCACTGGCGGCTTGAGCGGAGGCACCTCGCGCTCGAAGATCGAGACGCCATTGTCGAAGACGTCTTTGAGCTCGAAGCCCGCAGCAAAGAGCTCTTTGAAATACCAATCATCGAGCACCACCACCCAGCGTAAGCTGAGCGCCGGCGCCTCGGATAGAATGGTCCGCAAGACCTCTGGGCCTTTGGCGTAATACTTCGCAGAATCGAGCGTGCTGATACCCGAAGCGCGCAGCAGCGGATGGTTGCGCGCCGTATGATAGTCGCCGTCAACGTTTGGTGAGCGTCCGAGAATATCGAAACGGCAAAACTGATCGCCAAAACCAAGGCTCAAATGCCGATATGACTCCGCCCCCTCGGCACCGAGCACGCGCAAGACGGGCGCAATGTCTTTGACGAAGGGCGGCTGGTTCTCTTTGCTTTCTTTGTGACTCGTCCCCCATACGCTGAGCGGTCCGAGCAGCAAAATGACGAGCGTGAGGCTCAGAGGTTTTGGAGAACGCCAAAGAAGCGTGATCGGCAAAACCATGAGCGGCGCGGCCCATAACTGAAACTTGTCGTAGGTGAGCCAGCGTGATTGCGAACGAAACAACAGCTCGGGGAGCGGTGTGCTTCCGCCCGACGCGAGCAACACGAGAAGAAGCAGCACGAGCGCAAACACAGTCGCGGACTTGCGACCAGACACGAGCGCCCAAACGGTCATAATGACACTGATGAGAATGAAGACGCAAAGTTCGAGCACCTCAGTGTCTAAGTTGCGTTGCCATAGTGCCAGCCGACTGAGGTGGGGAATCTCGGCCTGCGGCGCGGCTGCGGCATGCTTCAAAAACGGCCAAATGACCGACCCCAGCGCTAGCGCAGCCAGCAGTGCAGCAACGAGCCCACGCCACAGCCGGCGCCGATCCTCGAGAATCGCAACGCTCGCTACCCCAGCGCTGCCGATTGCGGCGAAGATCACACTCATGTGGTGCGCGCCGCCCACTGTTCCAATCAACGCGCCATAGGCGACAAGCGCAAGCCAGCGACCCGAGCGCAAATAGATGTCGAGCACAATCAAAGACA
>JBIKMD010000020.1:0-12417 GCA_044359465.1 Myxococcota bacterium | reverse complement strand
CTCCAAGCCGTGACAAAAACTTGGGTGCCATGTCGATGCGAATGGCGAAGTTCACGAGGCTCGCATTGGTGAGGCCCGACTGTACAATCCCAAGCACACGGCCTTGGCGGTCGAACACGGGTCCACCGGACGACCCAGGATTCACTGGGATTTGCGTCTGCAGCATGGAGACCCCAGAGAAGTCGTAGTTGTTCGTCACCATACCGGTAGTGAACGTCCAAATCCCCCCTTCGCCGTGCCCCACGCTACCTGCCCACTGGCCAATCCGCGCCGAGCCACCTTCGATCACCAGCGGCTCCGAACGTGCGTAGTCAATTTGCACGAGCGCCAGATCCACCTTGTCACGCGCGCTTTCTACAACCTCTCCGCTGAAGCTCTCGCCGTCATAGAGCACAACGGTGACCTTCTTGTTTTTGCCGACAACATGCTGGTTGGTGACGATCAGCCCTTCTTTGTTCACGAAAAAACCCGAACCAATGGCGCGTCCATCTTTGCCGTCACTGCCAGAAGCACGCGTTTTTTCTCCGCTCAGAATGAACACCACGCTCTTCGCCGTTTGATCAAAGAGCGCCATTTGCTCACGTTCTAGATCTGCAAGCGCACTGCCAGAGATGATCAAGGCGCAGGAGAGCGCGATCAAAACGTGCCCCCAACCACAACACCACCACCGCTACCTGAAAACGACGGCGCGATTTCCCATGACAGCTTGGCGGTTTTGTCTGGCGATGGTTTCTCTTCTTCAAGCTCGCCGTTCGCTTTCTTGCGCAGCTTCTTGTTGTAGCTGTCTGCGAGCGCGAGCGCTTCGTGCGGCTTCACCGGGTGGGGATTCATGAACATGGCGACCATGCCGCCAACAATGCCAGCGAGTGACAGCACGGAGCCGGAGATGAGGAGCCCCACACCAATTCCGCCGCTAGTCGGAGCGTACTCCAAGCAGCCAGGATACGGATTGATCGTCGTAGGAATACCGTAAACGCGGCAGCCGCCACCACTGCTAGAACCAAGCGCCATCGCGGTCCCGACGCCGACCATGGTCGCTCCAGCAACAACGCCGCCGAGACCGAGCCCAAGGCCTAGGCCAAGACGCACGCGGTTTTTGGCGCGGTATTTTTCGGCCAAATCCGGACGTTCGACGATCTCATAGAACTCTGCGTTGCTCAGCTCGCGGTGGTACTTGCCTTGGTAGGGCGTCGACCAGGTACTCACCACGGCGCCGTAGCGGTTGATCCCAACCCACTGTTCGAAACCAATGTATTTCGTATCGTACGCGTCGTTGCCGATCTCTTGCGGCGCCTCTAGGCCGCCCGAGGTTTCTGAGGCCTCTGTGCTCGCTTTCGCCACGGGTTCACCGATCACTTTCTTCACAGTGCGGCTCGCCTTCGACACTTCGAGCGGAGCGTCCTCTGAACGCGCCGCAATTTTGCGCCCTTTTTCGGCAGAAAAAGCGCTCAGCACCTCGCCTGCTTTGTCGTAGAGCGTGACGATGACCGTGGCACCTTCATCACCATCAAATGCGCGTACAGTGATCACCACATCGAGCGGCAGCTTAGCGCATTTTTTGACGATGGCTTCGTCGTCCATGGCGGTGAACTTGCCGAGACTCGCGCTGCTGACGACAACACGTGCTTTTTTGGTTGCCTTGAGCGCTGCTTCGAGTGCCTGAGAGGCCTCTTTGGAATCGGCCGACTCACTTCCAGCCGTCACCACGACGACGCGAAGGGCCGATCCCTGAAGATGCGTCGCTACCGGTTCGGTTGCGAAAGTCGTGGACCAGTTTGGAAGCGCAAAAATGAAAAGCGTAGTGAGCAACATGGTGAATCCTTATTGGCAGTAGCCAGAAGTGCTGCAGTCGCCTGAGCAACAGTCGCTGTCTTTGGTGCAATCATCGCGATCGTCGCGGCAGCCAGTGAAGCACTTGCTGCTGCTCGCAGAGCAGTAAGAACCGGAGCAACAATCGTTGCTGTCGAAGCAGCTCGACAAACTAGCGCCGCACTTTGGCCCAGTCGCAGCACTCGGGCCCGTCGGGCCTGTTGCCGCGAGCGCCTTGAGCTGACGGGTGTCGTACGCGCAGCTCCCGTTCTCACACACCAGATTCGTTGCGCAGGGGCGATAGGAGCTACACGAGCTTCCGAGCTGAGCCCCAGCGGGCTCACCGCAACTAACCAACAACAACACCAACCATACGAGCCGCATTTGCTCTCCTTTGTTGGCGCGGCGCATAACGAACATGGCGCCGACTAAGGTAGGACAAGTGACTCGGGTGGCGAGCAAGTAGCCGGCGTGGCAAACACCAAGGGTGTTCACGATTTTCAGCAGCATTTTGTTCGCTGCGGCGGCCGGTTACACCTCCCAGGACGGGCAATCCGCGGTCGCGCTAGCGCCTGCGCGGGCGAGTGTAGGCGCGCAATGTGAGCCGCCAGACACCTTGCTGGAGCACACCGGGCGCGAGCTAAAACGAGTGGCGCTCACCTTTGATGCGTGCTCGAGCGGTGGCTATCGCTTCGATCAAAAAGTGTACGACACGCTCGTCGACATGCGCGTGCGAGCCACCATTTTCATGGGCGGCGAGTGGATCCAAAAGAACCGTCGGATTGCGCACATGATCGCAGCCAATCCACTGCTCGAAGTGGCGAACCACGGCTACCATCATCCGCATTTGCCCACGCTGAGTGACCACGATGTGGAATGGGAAATCACCGAAGGTCAGGCCGTCGCGTACAAGGAATTGAGCGTGTTTCCTCGGCTCTTTCGCGCGCCGTACGGCGAGATCAACCAACGTGTGCTCGCCAGTGCGAAGCGTGTGGGCGTCACCATGGTGCAATACGATTTGCCGAGCGGCGATCCGGATCCCAATCTAAAAGCAGACAAAATCGTGCGCTGGGTGATCGATGGCACGCAAGGCGGCTCAATCGTCGTCTTCCACATCAACATGAATGGCCACACAACGCCCGAGACCTTGCCGCAAGTGGTGTCGGGCCTACGCGCCAAAGGCTTCGAGCTCGTCACCGTCAGCGAGCTCCTCGGACAGCCAGTCACCTTTACCGATGGCGCTTTTTCTTACGATCCCATCATCGAACAACCAGCTCCTACAGAAGCGCAAAGCAAGCAGCACGTTGCTTTGCTCGGCAAGTGACCATGGACCTACGCCCCCTACGCATGAACGACTGCCAAAGCGCCGCGGAAATCGTTGGCGCCAACGCGATTTGGCGAGACACCTACCAGTACACCACGGAAGCAGCGGCGCGGGACCTGCTCTACGCCTCGAGCCACGGTGACTACGTGCTCGGCGCATTCGACAAAGAGGTCGTTGGGTTTTGTTGGATCGTGCCAAAAGGCGGCTTTGGGCGCTCACCTTATCTGCGCCTCATCGCGGTCAATCCGCATGCACAAAGCAAGGGCATTGGCGCTGCGTTGCTCGATCGGGCCGAGGCCGACTTCAAAAAGACCAGCAAGCACCTCTTCTTGATGGTGAGTGACTTCAACTCACGCGCTCAGGCGTTTTACGCGGCCCGCGGGTACCACCGCGTGGGCGTGGTGCCGCAATTCGTGCTCCAGACGGTTGATGAGCAGATCTGGATGAAAGTGCTCTAGCGCTAAAAAGCCCGTTCGCGTTAGCCTGTCAGATCTGATGAGCCAGCATGACGATTTGATTCACGATTGGAACGGCGGCACGAGCATCGCTGGGCCGATCGAGCTGTTCGACGAGACGCTGCGCGACGGCTTGCAATCGCCCTCGGTGACAGATCCCAGCATTGACGACAAACTGCAGATCCTGCGCCTCATGGACGAGCTCGGTATTGCGGTGGCAAACGTAGGCCTTCCGGGCGCCGGGCAGCGCGCGGTGCAAGACGTCGTCAAAATCGTCGAAACCATTCGTGATGAGAAGCTGCGCATCAAGCCGGCGTGTGCCGCACGCACCGTCATCAAAGACATTGAGCCCATTGTCGAAGCGCAGCAGCGCACCGGGGTCGCCATTGAGGCGTACACCTTCATTGGCTCCAGTCCGATTCGCTTTTTCGCAGAAGACTGGACGCTCGCCCGCGTGCAAAAACACGTCGAAGAAGCGGTCAGCTTTGCTAACAAGAACAATCTGAATGTCTGTTTGGTGACCGAAGACACCACACGCAGCTCGCCGGAAATGCTGCGCTCCATTTTTGAAACAGCCCTCACGAGCGGGGCCAAAGCGCTCTGCCTCTGCGACACAGTGGGTCACGTGACGCCAGACGGCGTGCGTTCACTCGTCCAATGGACGCAGGCGCAATTGCGCGCGCTCAAAGCGGAGTCTGTGCGCCTCGATTGGCATGGTCACAACGACCGCGGCCTAGGTGTAGCGAATGCCTTGGTGGCAGCCGGGCTTGGCGTCTCGCGTATTCATGGCTCCGCACTCGGCGTGGGCGAACGCGTAGGCAACGCATCGATGGATCAGCTCATCGTCAATTTGTCCTTGCTCGGTGTACACACCCACGATGTGAGCGCGCTTGCCGAGTACTGCGCGAAAAGCGCCAAAGCCCTTGGCGTCGACATTCCCGCTAACCACCCCGCTGTTGGGCGTGATGCGTTTCGCACGGGAACGGGCGTGCACGCGGCCGCGATTATCAAAGCGCTAAAAAAAGGTGATCGCTGGCTGGCAGATCGTGTTTATTCTGCCGTTCCCGCGACGCAATTTGGTCGCGAGCAAGAGATAGAGGTGGGTTACATGAGCGGTCTGTCGAACGTCGCGTACTGGTGTGAGGCAAAGGGCGTGCGCTTGAATGACAAGCTCGCGGGCATGATTTTCGAGCGCGCAAAAGCCTCTGACCACATGCTCAGCGACGCTGAAATTTGGTCCATCGTGCGTTCGGTGAACCCATGATGATGACCCCTATGGTGCTGCGTTTGCTGATCGTGAACGCCGTGCTCAGCATCGTGTTCATGATCCTCAGAACCACCTCACCCGAGCTGGCGGCTACGATCTCGCATCTGGTGTTGCTCACGCCTTCGGAGGCCATTCTTCAAGGCCGCGTTTGGCAAGTCGCCACTTATATGTGGTTCCACGAGCAACCCTTCCAACTGCTGATGAGCTTGCTCATTTTGTGGTTCTTTGGCCCTCAGTTCGAACAACGTTGGGGCCCAAAGAGCTTCCTGCGCTTTTTCGTGCTCGCAGGGATTGGCTCCGGCGTCATCGCCGCCCTCGTCGGCGTGGTTGTTCCGTTCTTCAACGTCGACAATTCCGGCATGGGCGCCGCGCTCAACGGTCTGCTCATGGCGTTCGCCCTCGCGTTTCCAGAAGCCACAGTGCGCATGTACTTCATCATTCCGGTCACCGCGCGGCAGCTCGTTTACGTCGTGATCCTGATCGAAGTGGTGTTCGCCGCTGCGGGCAGCAATCACCAGTTGCCAGCGCAGCTTGGTGGTTTGCTCTCCGGTTATCTCCTGGTCACGGGCCGCTGGCGCCCATCGCGCTGGGGGTTTGGCGGTGGTCCAAAGACCAAACCGAGGCGGCCCAATCCCGGCAATTTGCGCGTCATTAAAGGCGACAAAGACAACGACGACAAAGACGACGACCGTCCGCCCAAGTACCTCAACTGAAAGCGCCTTGACTGGACCTGCCAGACTGAACGACGAACGCCGTTCATGCATGCGCCCGAATTATTAGCGAAAAAACGCGATCGTCACGCCTTAGAAGACGGCGACATCCGCGATCTCTTTGCGGCCTACCTGGCCGGTGATGTGCCTGACTATCAAATGTCAGCGCTGCTCATGGCCATTTGTTGCCGCGGTTTTGATCCCCGCGAAACAGCCACTTTGGCCGACGTGATGCTCCACTCGGGCACCGTCGTGAACCTCAGCGACATTCCGGACAAGAAGGTAGACAAGCACTCGACCGGCGGCGTGGGAGACAAAGTGTCGCTCTCGCTCGCGCCACTCGTCGCCTGCCTCGGTGTCCGCGTGCCCATGGTCAGCGGACGCGGCCTCGGTCACACCGGCGGCACGCTCGACAAGCTCGAAAGCTTGCCCGGCTTCTCTGTGACCTTGGATCTGAACCGCTACCGCGAGCTCGTGCGCGACGTGGGCTGCGCGCTGATCGGGCAAACCCGAGAAATTGCGCCTTTGGACAAACGCCTCTACGCTTTGCGCGATGTTACAGGCACGGTCGAGTCCATTCCGCTCATCGCATGTTCGATCATGTCGAAGAAGCTCGCTGAAGGCATCGACTCGCTCGTGCTCGACATCAAAGTTGGAAACGGCGCGTTCATGCGCAACGTCGAACGCGCACGCGAGCTCGGAAAGCTCATGGTGCAAATTGGCGCGCGCGCCGGCAAAAAGGTCGTTGCCGTGTTGACGCAAATGGATCAGCCTCTCGGCATTGCGGTGGGCAACGCGCTCGAATGGCGCGAGGCCACGGCCATGCTACGCGGTGAAGGTCCGCAGGATTACAAAGCTTGCGTGTATGCGCTCGGCGCCGAAATGTTGATGCTCGGCGGCGTCGCGAAGGACGCCGGCGAAGCGAATACGCAAATGGATCACGCCATCAAGAGTGGCAGCGCGCTCGCAAAATGGCGAGAGATCATCACAGCACAAGGCGGCGACGTCAGCTTTGTAGACAAACCAGAAGCGCTGCATCCAGCGCCGGTCGTCGTTCCCTTCTTCCCGAAGACGGACGGCATTGTCTCGCAAATCGACACACGCGGAGTGGGCTTACTCGCCGTGCGCATGGGCGCCGGGCGCGCGAAGATCGACGACAAAGTGGATCCCGCGGTGGGCCTCATGATCGAGAAGAAAATCGGAGCACGCGTCAGCACCAAGGAGCCACTCGGTTTCGTGCACGCGCGCAGCAAAGAAGCAGCGGGTTTGTTCGCCTCAGCCGCGAGCGAGCTCTTTTCCGTGGGCACCGCTGAAGTAAAGGCGCCCGCACTAGTGCTGGAGAGAATCAGCGAATGAGCCTGAACATCAACACCGCGCAGCTCAGCGAGACGGCGCAATTTCTGTCGAATCGTTTTGGACCTCCGCCGCCGATTGCCATTGTGCTCGGCTCGGGCCTTGGCGCGTTCGCGGAGCAGCTCGCGTCCGCAGAGGCAATTCCGTACGCAGAAATCCCGCACGCACCAAGCGCCGCGGTGCTTGGTCACGCCGGCAAAATGGTGTTTGGCCGCATCGACAATACGCCCATCGTTGCACTGTCTGGACGCGTGCATGGTTATGAGGGTCATCCCCTGCAACACGTGGTGTATCTGGTGCGTTCACTCGCCAAGTGGGGCGTACCGCGCGTGCTGCTCACCAATGCGGCTGGTGGCGTGAACCTGCAATACCAAGCCGGCGACGTCATGCTAATCGTCGACCACTTGAACATGTCTGGCGCCAATCCGCTGACTGGCAGCAATGAAGACTCAGCGGGCCCACGCTTCTTGGACATGACGCGCGCCTATGATCCGCGTTTGTCAGACGTGCTGCGCCAAGCTGCTCTGCAGAACGACATTCTCCTGCGCGAAGGTGTCTACTGCGCCCTCTCTGGGCCCACCTACGAAACACCCGCAGAAATCCGCATGCTCCGCACTTTGGGCGCCGACGCGGTAGGCATGTCGACCGTGGTCGAAACGATTGCGCTGCGCCACATGGGCGTTCGCGTAGCAGCCGTGTCGTGCATCACCAACATGGGCGCAGGCATCACGGGCGAAACGCTCAGCCACCAAGAAGTCAAAGACACCGCGGACCGCGTGGCCGGCAAATTGATCAAGCTGTTCTCGATCGCGCTGCCGCGCATGGCGGAAGTATGAAGAAAAAATCGCATCATGAAGACTTGGTGCTCGCTGCAGTGACCGCCAAATCGCGTGCGTACGCGCCGTACTCTGATTTTCACGTGGGCGCTGCATTGCTCACGAAAAGCGGCAAAGTGTTCGTGGGTTGTAATGTAGAGAACCGCTCGTACGGTCTCACCATCTGCGCCGAACGCAACGCAGTGACGGCCGCAATCGCCGCGGGTGAACACGCGTTTTCTGCCATTGCCATCGCGTCAGATGCGTCGCCACCAGCACCCCCATGCGGTGCGTGCCGCGAAGTGCTTGCTGAGTTTTCTCACGAGCTGCCGGTGTTGCTCGTTGGGAAAGGCCCTGAGATTGTCGAGCACGATCTGGCGAAGCTCCTCCCCGAGCGCTTCGTGTTCAAACCAAAGAAAACCAAAGCCAAGAAGTGATTCCGACAGTCTTCAGAAACGGGCTCGTCTTCACGCAGAATGACAAGCGAGAAGTCGTGCAAGCCGATGTGCTCGTGCGCCATGGTCGCATTGAAGCGATTGGTCCTTCCTTGCCGGTCACCTCAGCGGCGCAGGTCATTGATGCGACGGGCCAATGGATCATTCCAGGCTTCGTGCAAGCGCACATGCATCTGACGCAGATGATCTGCCGCGGCCTCGCTGACGATCGCGAATTGCTCCCATGGCTGCGCGACCGCATTTGGCCACTCGAAGCCGCGCACACCTACGACACCAATCGCGTCTCTGCCGAGCTTGGCATCAGCGAGCTGTTGCTGAGCGGCACCACGACGATTCTCGACATGGGCACTTCGCATCACCATGACGCAGTGTTTGCCGCGGCGACTGAGATGGGCATTCGCTACTACGGTGGCAAAGCGCTGATGGACGTAGGACCAGACGCACCGCCTCACATTCTGCAAGACAGCAAAACAGCGCTCAAAGAATGCGAAACGCAGAAACAGCGCTGGCATCAATCGAGTGGTGGGCGTGTACAGTTCGTCTACGCACCGCGCTTCATTCTATCGTGCACGGGGCCATTACTTCGCGCCGTAGGTGAGCGCTCGCGCGCCGATGGGATTCTGATTCACACGCATGCCTCGGAAAATCGCGGTGAAGTAGAGGCCGTGCGGGCGATCACGGGCGACACGAATTTGCGCGCGCTCGACAAGGTTGGCTGCTTGCACAGCGGCACTGTCATTGCCCACGGCGTGCATGTCAGCGGCGACGAAGAAACGTGTTTGGTGACGAGCGGCGCCGCGGTTTGTCATTGTCCTGGCTCGAACCTCAAGCTCGCAAGCGGTATCGCAGACGTGCCTCGCTTGTTGTCGCGCGGCGTGCGCGTAGGTCTGGGCGCAGACGGCGCAGCTTGCGATAACACTATCGATCAGCGCTTCGAATTGCGACTCGCAGCCCTGCTGCCACGCTTGTCTGGTGGCCCCACAGTGATGTCCGCGCAAACCGCTTTCGACTTAGCGACGATCGGTGGTGCGCGCGCACTTGGTGCAGAGCGCGACATTGGTTCGATCGAAGTAGGCAAACGTGCGGACCTCGTTTGCCTGCGTCCGCGTATGGCTCCGATTGTAGATCCGGTAAGCGCACTGGTGTTTGGCGCAACCGCCACGACGATTGAGAGCGTCATGGTTGATGGGGTCATGCGTGTGAGCGAAGGCACCCTTGCAGAGGGCAGCTTCGAAGCGACTTTGGACCGCGCGCAAGCGGCTCAGAACAGCATTCGCAAGCGCGCTGGCGTCTGACGCGTTCGGCTTCGCCAGTGGATTGAGACGCCTCGTGCCGGTTGTCATCAACTGGCGCGCGGAGAAGCGCAGGCGCTCTTATCCCTCGTTGCTGCTCGGAAGCCCAATGCCAAAAGTGCGGATGCCGGCGGCCTCTGCTTGCGCCATGAAATCTACAAGATCGTCAATCGCGGGATTGTCATCGAGCAATTGGTGGTCGCCGCTGCCAAACGAGACGTACCAAGTACCGGTTGAGGGATCGCGGCTAACGCCAAGCGCGTCGAGATTGAAATTCTCACGCAGCATGCTTGTGTCGTCAGCTGGGAGTTGGGCCAGATAGTTATACAAATACTCGGCAAACACCTCGCACTGACCACGTTCAGTTCGCGGTGGACGCGGCGAGGCAAGGGCGCTTGCGATCACGCGAGAAGCAGGACCTCTGACCGTGACGCCAGTGGCAACGCCTACACAAGGAATACTGCCAACGGCCGGCCGCGTACCGCTACCATAAGCATGCCCCGCGCCGAGCTCGACCAGAAGCCGATCTTCCATTGTTGTTCGACCGTCGCGGTTGGCTTCACGCACGATACTCCTCGCCTCAGAGACGCTGATGTTGCCATTGGCGGCGTACTTGGAAATGAGATTGGAAACAGATGTCACGCTCATAGGTGGCTCCCTTGAGAACGTTATCGCTCTACAGACGCGACTGTTCGCAGCGCCCCCTCGCGGCGCTCTTAACAAATGCCGGAAGCCATTTTTATTTTTGCCGCAATCACCAGAGCGTCTTGCGCCGGCGTGAACGGCCGATAGCTGAGCGCGGCGACGACCTTAGCCTATCGTTGTGACGAGCGCCCCGCTGGATCGTGCTGCATCTCTAGCCTTCGTCCACGCGCGCATCAACTAGGGTAGCGTACCGTCCGCCAAGTAGAGATCTCCGTCCCACGCTTGCGTCCCGACGATGAGACCATTTCCGTCCGGATCGAGATCCACCGTTGTGAGGCCCTGATCGGCGCGGTTCGCATACACCTGCAGCTCGCGGCTAGACAGAGCGATCTCACCAACTTCACGAGACGCGCGCACAAAGAAAAGGCGTGCTGCGTCGGCCGAAAACACCAGGTCCTGATAGTTGTACTTCGACGCCTTCACGCCGAGCAACTTCGAGTCTGCGGCGCCGAGCCGTGTCTGACGCAGCGCGTGTTCGACAAAAGCGTAGTAGATTAACTGATCGCTCTTTGGCGACAACGCGAAAGCGCCTACCGGTCCGAGCCCCAGGGGACGCTCGACACCGCTCTTGAGGTCAATGGCAAAGAGCGGCGCACCACCGCGCAACATCTGACCTCGCGAAAAAACTAGGCTCTGCCCGTCCGCGCTGAA
Source organism: Myxococcota bacterium (assembly GCA_044359465.1). Classification (GTDB taxonomy): domain Bacteria; phylum Myxococcota; class JADLHZ01; order JADLHZ01; family JADLHZ01; genus JADLHZ01. The sequence goes on along the minus strand of JBIKMD010000020.1, from coordinate 1,581 downwards.
TTGAGGGGACTGATCGTCGCCATTGCTCGAGAGTCGTCTCACATCGCCACTTCCGTCGGCGCGCTTGAGGCAAAGACCCTCGGGGCCAGAGGCACCGACGCACACGTACGCGATGAGCTTCGCGTCCGGAGAGAGCCGCGGGTCGCCGCCGCCGGCGATCAGCCGCTCCATTCTCTGCGTCTGTGTGGTCAATGTGTAGATGTCGCTGCCTTCTGCCGTGACGTGTGAATAGAGGGCCCGTCCTACGCCGCCGAAACGCGGCTGCTTGTATTGGATAGAGGGCGACGGCGAGACGAGCGTGGTCGCGCGGCCATTCGGATCAACGTGCATGATGCCGTCGTACTCATAACAATCCGAGTATACGACGTGCTTGCGATCCGGGCTGATGCTGAAGCCAAGCCACACGCGCGGTAAGTTCAGCACCACCGATGGTGAGGCCTCTTGCCCAAGCCGTCGGTTTTCCAAGCGCGCTTCGGTGAGATCCCCGCCCGCCATGTAGTAGATCGATCTTCCGAACATCCCAGGCGGCACCGCTGCGGGGGCCGTGTCCAGAGGCAGCAGGTCCCCGGACGGTCGATCTGGGCGAATGACGCGAAAGCGAAGATTGCGACGGCTCACCCTCGGATCTCCAGCGCGAGCAAGCACAAGCTCCGGACTGACGACGACGAATCGGACCACATACTCCTTGCGTTCAACGCGCCCAAGTACGGTCCGTCTGGGTTTGCCTTCGCGTTTGTCTTCGAGATCGAAGCGCAGCACCTCGTTTTGTTCGGACATCGCAAGCAGCGTCGTTGGGGTCAGCCACGACGGCGCTGTGTCGCTGACGACTCCGATCACCAAAGGACTCCCGTGCCCGTCGCCCGCTGCAGGCATGACGCGGAGCTCGGTCTCATCGTTGCTATCGTGGAGATACGCAATGCGCTTGCCATCAGGAGATAAGATCGGACGATAGTCCCAGTACTCCCACGACTCCCAGTAGGTGGCGTTTTGAAGCGAGAGCTGTTCTCTTTTCTTGGTGCTCAGATCGATAGCAAAGATGCCGAAGCCGGCTTCAACAAGCCCGTCGTAGACGACACGGGAACCGTCGGGGCTGAACGAGGGGTTCGCCTCACAGCCGACTTGATTGGTGAGACGTCGAAGATTGCCAACTTGTAGCGGTGGTGACGAGGCGCTGAGGCTGATGACTGCGATGACTTGCCACATGCCATCGGTGTATCCGCGACGTCTCGCGATGTAAACGCGGTTGCGAGGCGAGCGAGAGAGAGAGTAGATCGACCAAGAGAGTAAGAGTAGATCGACCAGGAAGAGAAGAGTAGATCGACCAGGAATAGGGATCAGCCTAAAAAAAAAGTAGATCGACCAAAAACAGGGATCAGCCAAACTACAGAGTAGAGCTAACGATCGTGCGTTCAAGAGAGTAAAGAGAGTAGATCGACCAGGAATAGGGATCAGCCAAACTACAGAGTAGAGCTAACGATCGTGCGTTCAGATGCGCGAACGCTAAACGTTCGTACCTGATACACTCAGTGGGCCAGCTGCGCGCTGCAATCAATGTGTTGCGCAAGAAGCGTCACGTTGTGA
>JBIKMD010000742.1:0-3612 GCA_044359465.1 Myxococcota bacterium | reverse complement strand
AGATCACCTGCTCGGTGATGGTCAATTTTTGCGTGAAGTGCTGCGCAGCAAAAAGCTACCGTCGCTCATTTTGTGGGGACCACCTGGCACCGGCAAGACGACCATCGCCAAATTGCTCGCAGCAGAAGTTGGCGCGCACTTCGAACAACTTTCTGCCGTCTCTGCTGGGGTCAAAGACCTCAGGGCGGCGCTCGAGGCCGCCGACCAGCGCCGCGGCATGTACCAAAAGCAGAGCGTGCTCTTCATTGATGAGATCCATCGCTTCAATAAAGCCCAACAAGACGCGCTGCTTCATCACGTGGAGCGTGGCTCAGTGGTCCTCGTGGGCGCAACCACGGAGAACCCCTCGTTCGAAGTGAACGCGGCCCTTTTGTCCCGCGCCCGCGTGATTGTGCTCAAACCACTCGCGCGAGAAGCGTTGGTGCAGTTGCTCACGCGCGCCTGGACCGATGCAGCTGGGCTCAATGTCACTACACCGCTCGCTGACGACGGAAGAAAAGCACTCGAGGCCATCGCTGTAGTCGCGCAGGGTGATGCCCGCCGTTCCTTATCTGTTCTCGAGACCGTGCATGCACTGGCGCATGCGCAGAATCGTCCGCTCGATGTAGAGCTCGTCAAGCTCGCAACGCAGCACAAAGCCATTCGCTACGATGCGGATGGTGACCAACATTTTCAGATCATCAGCGCGATGATCAAATCGTTACGCGGCTCCGACCCAGATGCCGCCATCTACTATCTTGCTCGCATGCTCGAAGGCGGCGAGGACCCCGTGTTCATTTGCCGTCGTCTCGTGATCTTTGCGAGTGAAGACATCAGCAACGCCGATCCAGGTGCGCTCGCCGTCGCCATGCATGCAACGGACGCCTGTCGCTTCGTCGGGCTGCCAGAAGCACAACTCATCTTGGCGCAAGCCGTGGCCTATCTGGCGCTGGCGCCAAAGTCGAATCGAACCATGGAAGCCCTGCACCGCGCGCAGGCTGCGATCGCAGAGCACGGTCCCCTCCCCGTGCCACCGCATCTCATCAATGCGAGCACGGCGCTCATGAAGAAGCTCGGCATGGGTGAGGGCTACGACTATCCGCATGATCATCCAGACGGCATGGGACGACAGCAGTATCTGCCCGATGCGCTTGCCGGCAGCGTGTTCTACGAGCCCGCAGATCGTGGACGTGAAGCGGAGCTCAAGAAACGCCTCGACGCCATTCGCGCGTTTCGCAGCAAAGCTTAGTCGATCTCATTTGCGCCGAGTGAGACGCCTGCGCTCCCGACGCAGCTCACAAGCGAAGGGCCCAGCGTTCGCTTCGCACTTTGCAGAAGGTCACTTCCGAAAAACGCGTCGTCTCGCACCCGCTGGCTGGTATCGGCGCCGCCTGTCAAAATGGAGCAGGCGGTGGTGGCTTGCGTCACGAGCGTACCGTCAAGAACAGCCGACGCCTGCTGATTCGCGTAGCCGTAGATGCTCGCGTTGAGCGCGGCGACCGAGCAACCGCTACACGTGTCCATGTCGAAGAATGCGCTGCTGAATCCCGTGATGTTGTTATTGAAGGCACGAAATGCAGCCCCATCTAGCGTGTCGTGCCGCTCTAGACCTTTGACGCTTCCAGGCAGGCCCGTGATGATGTTGTTCGACACACGCGCCAGAGCCGCTTCGCCTGGAAACACTGTGACTAGGATACCGGAAAAAGACGCGAGCAATGTATTGTGTTCAATGTAAACAATCCCCCGCGAACCATCGGCCTCAGCCGATGGAATGGCGTTGATACCAACGGCAGCGGACGCACGGTTGTTGAGAATGTGCGTGGTCGCGCCGCTGACGCCCCATGCGTAGATTCCGACACTTCCGCCCTCAAGCAAGTTGTCACTGATGTTGAAGTTCTGCTGCAGCTGGGTTGCGAAGGCGACGACGCTCTGCGCGTTGGAGGGCGCACCAGTCCATTGCACACGGTTGCGTTGCAATTTGGCATCACGCCCTGCGTAGACATTGATGCCGCTTTGCGGCGTCATGCCTGCAATGTCACCCATGAGAATCGTGTTGTCTTCGATCCGTAGTGCGGGCGCTTCCTCACCGTTCTGCGAGTAAATACCTTGACGAAGAGACGTGATATGATTGTTGCGAATGTCGACAATTCCACCCGGCGCGTTCACGCCATAGGCAGCGCTCGCACCGCTGCGCGCGGCGATAGCATTGGCCCATATGCGAGCCCCGTGCGTGGGCTGCGACAACAAAACACCAAGCCCCCGCGTCGCAGCCGCCACGCCGTCGTCGAGCGTGATCTGATTGAACATCACGCTTGCACTGCTCGCAATAATCGCGGCCATGAGCGTGGTATCGGCTGGATCCTGCCACACTACCGTGTTGCTACTCAGCTCATTGTGTAGAGCGCCGTCGTCTCCGAGAATGGCAGCAAGCTGAATGGTGCCAGATGCATTACCGCCCGCGCAATTCTGCCCGAACGGGGACACACGCACATCGTTGCGAAGCACCACAGGGATGGCAGCACTCACAAATCCTGCGCAAAGTCCCGTCACTCCAACCGGTCCCCGTCGCGACAAAGCGCCCAGGTGGATTCTGTTCCGAACTGCACGCACTGAATCAGCCGGTGCCATATTCGCTTGCGTTTTAGACAAGAGAAAAATGCCGGCGGCGGACACGAGCGGTTGGTCGTAGTCGATCCACTGATCGAGAGGTGAGGCCAGCGCGCCTATGTCGTTGTCGCTGATCGTGACGTCCAAACCACCTTGTGGAGGCATGACCATCTGAACAGCGAGCGAAATCCCAAGCGAAGCGTGGCTTCCAAGCGAAATGGTGTTGTGGTCGATGGACGCATGACGCCAGCTTGCAACCGGTTGCAACGCGAGTGCTGCATCGACGTTTAGCGAGAGGAACGTGGCCGCACGCGCCACCTCTGGATCACTCGAAGAGGTGAGCGAGTGAGAGTTGAGGGTTGTTTGGTTGTTGCTGACGATGAGCGTACTCGTGGCCGCATCGCTCAGAAACGCAACTTCGACGGCACGTTGTAGTTGTTCGAACAGATTGTCGCTGATGGTGGCGCTGCTTCCACGTAAAGAAAGACTGACACCGATGCCACGCGCCTGCGTTGCATCGCCGCTCACTTGGTTGCCTCTCACCACAACATGCGACGCAGTGAACGACGGCTGCAAAGCGAATGCCGTCACCTCTTTGGATGCGGGCAAGACGCAAGTATTGAACAGCAACGACGCGGAAACGGTGTTCGTTCCAGACACGCAAAACGTCACAGCGCCCGATGGTGCGACCGGCGGCCTCAGTTCCAAACCGTCCAGGAGCACTTCTGCGCCGCCCATGGAAGCCACTGTGACGGTGCTGCCTTGCGCACTCGCGGAGGCATCAAGAACGGTCTGTTCCCCTACTCTGTCGTAGGCTGCATCAAAACCACCAAGAACCAAGACGCCCGCTCTGCCAACAAGACCGCTCACACCGTAAACGCCGCCGCGAATCTTGACGAGTTGCTCAGGGTTGCCGGGGGTCGCTAAACGATAGCTGCTCGCCGCATCGATCGCGCGTTGCGGCGTAGCACAGGCAGCCGCGCTAGATGTGCAGGGATTCGAATCATCACCACTCGCGCTCACGTA
>JBIKMD010000743.1:0-3612 GCA_044359465.1 Myxococcota bacterium | reverse complement strand
CTTGCTCCTGCCAACAGCCTACGCGTTTGTGCTTGGCCTCGTGCTTAGGTCGCTGGACATCCACATCCCAGCCAGCATTGAAGACATGCTAAACACCGTCCGCAGCACTTACATCGTGCTCGGCATGATGCTGCTCGGACTGGCGCTGGGCGATCTCAAAGTCTTTCGTGTCGATGTGCGATTCGTAGGCTTTGCACTTGCGGTGAAGTTCGTTGCGTGGCCGCTATTCATGTTCGCGCTGCTACAAACGGGGCGCTTCGATACGCTGCAAAGCCAAGGGCTCATGCTAGCAGCTTGTTTGCCGCTGGCAGCCAATACCGTCGCCCTTGCCACCCTGCATGAGGCTGAGCCCGAAAAAGCGTCGGTGGCGGTGCTCGTGAGTACGGTTCTCGCGATCGCGATCTTTCCCGCCATCGGCCCTTTCGTGTTAGCCATTCACTGATGGAATACGATATGGGCGGCTTCGAAATTCCGCGCGCGCGACTCGACGCACTCATCAAGCTCGTTGGCACTTACGGCGTGACAGTGAGTGAGGACTGGAATGAGCCAGAGGGCGCGCGTTTCATTGGCACCTTTGCCGGGACACACATCACCTTGTATCCCAAGTTCGATCCGCAGTTTGCGCTGTTGTTCACCGTTGCCCATCTTTACGGGCACATGGTGCAGATCGTACTCGATTCACCACGGTCGCGCGCGGCAACTGCGCTTGTGAGCAAGGGCGGGCACTTCACGCACCAAGAGATCCAACTCATCTACGACCACGAGCGTGAAGCCGCATGTATTGGCCGCACACTCCTCGGACAACTCGGTGACATTTCCCGTGCGGAAGACCAGCAGTATTGCCGTCTGTTTCTCGCAGACTTTCACTATTTGATACATTTCCTCGAATCACAGGAGCGCGGCACCGAAGCGTTTGCGCGTTTCTTGCGACGGGAGCCGGTTCCGGTCGAAGTTTTGGCAGCGGATCCCAGGCCGCTATTAGATCTGCATCACGCAAGCATCATCAACCCAGAGGTCGTCGTAGTATGAGTGTTCCTCTTTATCGCGCGCATCCATGGCATGGCATTTCTGCAGGGCAAGATGCGCCATCCGTGGTCACTTGTTTTGTCGAGATCGTGCCTACGGACACTGTGAAATACGAGATCGACAAAGAGTCTGGTCACCTCAAGGTGGACCGGCCGCAGAAGTACTCGAACCTTTGCCCCATGCCTTACGGCTTCATCCCGCAAACGCTGTGCGACAAGCTGGTCGCCGAGCGTGCGATGCAGGTCAGTGGAAAGACCGGCATTGTTGGTGATGGTGATGCGCTCGACATCTGCGTGCTCGCCGAACGTCCGTTCAACCACGGTGGCATTCTGCTCACGGCGCGGGTCATCGGCGGCCTGTGCATGATCGATCGCAACGAAGCAGACGATAAAATCATCGCCGTCCTCAAAGACGATGCCGCCTTTGGCGACATCGACGATATTTCGCACGCGCCCCACGCGCTCATTGACCGTTTGCGCCACTACTTTCTCACGTACAAAGAGATTCCCGGGCACACGGGTCCGCCGCGCTGCGAAATCGCAGCCCTCTACGGAAAGCAGCCTGCGCTCGACGTGATTACCCGCTCGCAGCGCGACTACGCAAACCGTTACGCCAAGTCATGAAGCGCGGGAGTCGCACGTGCCGCTGAAGAAAGTGGCGATGCGCAAAGCCGTCATGAAAAAGCCGGCGAGCGTCATCGCGCACACCATCCTCGAAGGTTTCAATCGGCACTATCGTCTCTTTCGAGCGGTAGCCATCGACGCCAAGGATCGCTTCCACCGCAGCGCCTGGGACGAACAGATCATCGCGCACCGCGATCGTATCCAAATGTACGCTCGGCGTGTGGACGAAGCGGTGGTCAAGCTCGTGCAGAAACACCCAGCGGCCAAAGACGAGCGCCTGTGGCCCGAGATCAAGCTCGCGTACATGGGCTTGCTCTATGACCATCTGCAGCCAGAATGCGCAGAGACATTCTTCAACTCCGTGGCGTGCCGCGTGCTCAATCGGCGCTACTACCACAACCGCTTCATCTTCTTTCGACCCGCCATTTCCACCGAGCACTTGGATGGAAAAACACCGGCGTACCGATGTTACTATCCAACGGGCGAGACGCTGCCGGACACCTTGGAAGACGTCGTGCGAGACTACGACCTCGCGGGCCGCTGGGATGACCTAAGGCGCGACGTTCGCTGCATCATCGACGCGTTTCTCGCGCGCCATCCTGGTCAGGAGCTGCACGCGAACTTTCAGATTCAAACACTCTCGTCTTTGTTTTTCAGAAACCGTGCAGCGTATTTGGTTGGGCGTTTGCTCAACGGCAATCGCGAGCACCCTTTTGTGGTGCCCATTCTCAAGAACGATTCGGGTGCGCTTTATCTCGACACCATTCTATTGGACCCGGCGCACATCGCAGGCGTTTTCAGCTTGGCGCGTTCGTATTTCATGGTCGATATGGAGGTGCCTGCGGCCTATGTTTCCTTCCTGCAGCAGCTCATGCCGCGCAAACCACGCGCGGAGCTGTACACCTTGCTTGGCTTACAGAAGCAGGGAAAGACGCTCTTTTACCGGGATTTTCAGCATCATCTGACGCACTCGACGGACCAGTTCGTCATTGCGCCCGGCGTACGCGGCATGGTCATGCTCGTGTTTACGCTGCCGTCGTACCCTTACGTCTTCAAGATCATTCGCGACCACTTTGATCCGCCCAAAGATACCACCCGTGAACAGGTGCAGGACAAGTACCTCTGGGTGAAACAATACGATCGCGTAGGACGTATGGCAGACACGCTCGAGTACCGCGACGCTGCGTTTCCTCGCGCGCGTTTTTCGCCAGAGCTCATCGAAGAAATGCGGGCGCTGGCGCCTTCGAGCTTCCACATCACGCGCGACGAGCTGGTGGTAAAGCATCTCTATCTGGAACGCCGCATGAGCCCACTCGACCTGCACCTCGTTGGCCTGGATGCCGAGAAGAAACGCGTGCTCATTCGCCAGTACGGCTTCTGTCTACGCGAACTAGCGATCGCGAACATTTTCCCAGGTGATCTGCTGATCAAAAACTTCGGGGTCACCCGTTACGGCCGTGTCGTTTGTTATGACTACGACGAAATGGGGCCGCTCACCGACTTCGTGTTTCGGCGTATCCCTTCGGCGCGCACTCGCCCAGACGACTATGTGGATGAAGAGATGAACGCGACACCATGGTTCAGTGTAGGTCCACAAGATTGTTTCCCGGAAGAGTTCGCCACCTTCATGTTCGCCGAAGAACAAGAACGGCAGATGTTTCGCGAGGAGCACCCGGATCTGCTCACGCCAGACTTTTGGCAGGCGCAACAAGCGCGCATACACAAAGGCCACGTTGCCGAGTTTTTCTCGTATCCGCCGCGCATTCGTTTTGGCCAGACTTGAGAGCGAGGGGAAGTAGATCTATGCGGCTGCATGCTGCTCGCCTTGCTTTTTGTCGTCACCGCCGCTGCGCCACCTAAACCGTTTACAGCCGAGGCGTCGATTGAAGGCGTCAGCGAGTACCGCCTACCCAATGGCCTGCGCGTGCTGCTCGTTCCCGACGGCAGCAAACCGAGCGTGACC
>JBIKMD010000741.1:0-3613 GCA_044359465.1 Myxococcota bacterium | reverse complement strand
ATGCATACGCAGATTCTGACGACGCGGCGCAGTTGGGCTTCAAGATCTTCTTCGACGCGCGCTTCTCGAGTGATGGCGAGATGCGCTGCGCGACTTGCCACCAGCCCGAAGCACATTTTGGCGACGCTGAGCCCACTTCGCCCTCGCGCGATGGGAGCGTGCTTCGCAACTCGCCGAGCGTATTCAATTCTGCGCGCAACCAATGGCAGTTCTGGGACGGCCGCGCGGATTCATTGTGGTCACAGCCCGCCTTTGCGTTCGAGAATCCCGCGGAGATGGATTTTTCCCGCATTGGGATCGCTCAGCGCATCGGCAAGACCTACGCGAAAGAGTACACGGCCGTGTTTGGTGCGTTGCCGGATCTGACGCGTTTTGCTGACGCAGGCAAACCCGGTGATGCGGCGTATGATGCGCTCTCAAGCGAGGACAAGGTCGCGATCGACAGAGTGATGGTCAACGTGGGCAAGTCACTCGATGCGTACATGCGAAAGATTGCGACCGGTCGAGCGGCCTTCGATCGCTATTTGCTCGGTGACGAAAGCGCGATCACGCAGGTCGCCAAACAAGGGTTAGAGGTCTTTCTCACGCAGGGGTGCGCCGCTTGTCATTCAGGTCCGACGCTGAGTGATGAAGCGTTCCACAACACGCTCAGCGAGGAGACAGACCCAGGCAGAGCGGCGGCTTATGCGGTGCTCGATGCCTCACCCTTTCGTGCGGATGGAGTCTTCGCCGATCCAAGCGATCTGCCGGCGCTCCAAACCGCGCCAAGGCCGAGCGATTTGCATGCATTCAAAACGCCTTCACTCCGCAACGTCGCATCAACCGCGCCTTATTTTCACGATGGGCGTGCTGCCACTTTAGAAGCAGCCGTGTTCGCGCATGGTGCGAGGCTGAGCACGGATGAGCGCCGTGCCGTGGTGACGTTCTTGAAGACGCTCGATGGCGATTACCCACCGTCACCCTGGAACAGTTGGCCAGAAAAATGACTGTAGGTTTTGCGACCAGCCCCGACTAAAGCCTGCTAAAGTCCCACCATGGTTGGACCACCAAAAGATCCCAAGCAACCAGCGGCCGCGGGCGGCGACGACTGGGACGACCTGCTAGGCGAAGCCAAACAGAGCGGCATCTCTCCAGAAATGGCGCGCGCACTCCTCAGCATGAACCCGAAAATGCGTGAAGAGGGCAAGAACACCGCCTGGGTCGTGAGCAGCGGGCAAAAAGCCGCGCACCAGTCCGCCCAGCTGCAACAAACACCGGCGGCGAAGCCCGGCGCGGGCCCGGCGGCCAAAACCTCAGACTTGTTCAGCGAAATAGACACGCTGAAGCGCAAGCTCGAGCTCGATGAGCAGCAGGTAGATCAGCAGATCAAAGCGCTCCAAGAGGCCAAGACCAAACTAAAACAAGATGCGCTCGATCAATTTCAGCGTGCACTGCTCGGAAAAGATCCCGAGCTGCTCTCACCCATGACGCAACAGGCGTTGGCCGATAGAAAGAGCTTCCTCGACCGCTTGGGTTTCTCCGTGAAGGCTTTCGTCGAATTCAAGCGCAAACACGGTGCGCGCTAAGAGCCGCGTCAGCGGTTTGCAATTTTCCTCAAACGCTTTTGAATCGCCGCAACATCCGTCTTGGGCTGTTTGCCGCTGCGCAAGAGCCACTCGGAAAATGCGCTGACGACTTCTGGCGCCGCCTTGGTGAGCACCGGATCACCCACATGACCCGGCATGTGCTCCGTGATGAAGCGGTCGAGCTCGCCCATGGACCATAGGCCGAGCTGCGAATGCACATTCGTAGAATAAAACGCCAGCTCACCGAGGATTTGCTCAGCTTGTTTGAGCCATGCGTCGCCGCGTGTATTTTCACTCGCCGCGAACGCTTTGATGAGCTCGCGCTCGGCTTCACTGATGTCTTCGGCATGAGAATGATGGTGATGCGCCATGTCTGCTGCGCTAGCCGAATCGCCTACAGAACGCCACCTCGCCCAAACGACGAAAAAAACATGGAACGAAAAATCTGGCGCGCCGTGAAATAAATCAGAGGACCTATCCGTAGGGTCTTCAACATACCCGGCGTCTCGCAGCGACCAACTCGCTGATGGCGCCGGCACCACCAGGAGACCTACATGATCGCCCTTGCCATGCTCGCACTCGCAACGCTCCCAGTCGCCGCTACAGCCTTTGAAGATGCGAGCGGACTCTCCCTAGAGAAAACGGGCGCGGAGCTCGCCATCTCAGCAGTTGCAAAAGGCTCCGCTGGTGAGGAAGCAGGGTTCACGGTGGGGGATCTGATTGTTCACGTGGATGGGAAACAATGCGCCGATATGGACGCTCAAAAATTGTCGGATTGGCTCAAGGAGAAAGGCGGCACCACGCATCACGTAGCGATTCGGCGCGACGGAAAGACCAAGCTCCGCAATCTCAAGCTCAAACAACCCTTGTGATGGGTTTGCTCAGAGATCGAGGCGATAGACCCTGGAACCCTTGATATCGAGAAAATAGATCATTCCCGAAGGCGAAGCCGTGATGCCCGTCAGCGATCCAGCCGCAAGACCAGTCTTGTAGATCGCGACCGGCTTACCATCGAGACCAAAGACGTGGATCTGACTGGTCTTGTTGTCCGTCACCCACAGCTGCTCATTGACCAAAGCGATGCCACTTGGACGTTGCATCACCCCCTTGGCGACGACGGTCTCGAGCGTTGCATCGTACACTTCGTAGAACCACCAGCAGCACGGCGAGGAGTAACTCGGGATCGCCACTCAGCGCCGCGCAGCCTCGCGTTTTCTTCTGCGTTGTATCTGGCGATGCCTCTTCTTCATCTGGCCCGTCCGTGGGAGGCGACTGCGGTTCATCCGGAGGCTCGTCGCCCTTGCCAGCCGTTTCGGCGCCAAAGGTCGCGGTGGGCACAGTATCTACGTCGGGTATCGTGATTTCGTGAGACGCGCCTCCGCCGTCGGACCAACCAAGAAACACGTACGCGGTGCCATTGAGCATTTGCGTCGCTGCAGTGGAGAGCGTCAAATGCGCACCTACCACTTGCTCGGAAGTCATGGGCGCTGAACCGCTTTGTTCGGCGAGAGAAACATCGAGTCCGGGCGGCTCCGTCTGGATCAGCAAATGCGTGGTCCTCGGGGCGAGGCGTAAGACCTGCTGGCTCGAGAAGCTCAAGCTATCCGTCGCCGTCACCTCGATGCGAATGAAGACCGAGAACGGATGATCTGGCCCGAAGATCACCTCGGTGTTCACGCCGGAGAAGTCGACCATGTCGTGGTCATGGCATTCGATAGTCGAACAATGTTCGATTACGACATGCCAAGCGAAAGCAGACGCAGGAAGCACTCCATCCTCTTCGTCCGTAGCGTGCGCGAGCAGCGTAATGGCATCACCCACGCTCCACAGTTGCTCAGGCAGCGGTGAAGCGATGACGACTACAGGCGCGGTGTTGCCAACAATGATGTCACGATGCACGATCGCTTCCGCCCCGCGTGTATCGCGCGCACGCAGTGATACCCTGTGCGTGCCTCGTGTCGTCAGCAATACACTCGTATCGGTGCCGATCGCATCGTCGAAGCTGCCGTCATGATCGAGATCCCACGCGTAGCTGAGCGCATCACCAT
>JBIKMD010000740.1:0-3614 GCA_044359465.1 Myxococcota bacterium | reverse complement strand
TTCGCTGAATTTCTCGCCGATCCCCGTGTCGACCACGATTTGGCGCTCGCCGGCATCAATGTAGAGCGCGCGTAGCGCGAGCGGGATGCGGTTTTTGTCATCGGCTGCGATCTGTTTTTGCCAAAGCGCTTTTGGCACCACGCCGAACATGGCGCCGCCATCTAGGCGCTGCCAGCCGGTTTGGAGCTCACCAAGGGAGAAGCGACCGAAGCGTTTCATCCCCTAACCATGACTGCATTGCGACTCGCTCGCAACCTTGCTACCCGGGTAAGCAGCTTATGCAAATCGCCACCGAAGATCCGGGCGCGCCTCCAAGTCTTCTCAATCGTTTTGAAACCTGGCTGATCATCGTCATCTCGTTGTTCATGGTCATCCTGCCGATGATCACGACCTTCGCGCGTGCGTTTGGTGAGACTCTGACGAGTCCGATCGCGCTAGTCGAGCATCTCACCCTCTGGGCGGCGTTCGCCGGGGCGATGATCGCAACCGGGAGCGGGTCACACCTCTCGCTCGCCACCCAAGAGTTTCTCCCTCAAGGAAAGCCGCGGGTGTTCGCACGCTTTGTGTCGAACACCATTTCTGGAAGCGTCATTGCGTTTCTCGCGTTCGCCTCGTTCGTGATGATCCAGGCCAACATGGTGAGCGCCGAGAAGCTGCTCGGCGTGCTGCCTAAGTGGATGGCCATGACGATCATGCCGCTCACGCTGATCATCATGACCCTCCGCAGCGCGTACCGTGCGCACGACAAGTGGCTCTGGCGCGGCGTGTCGTTTGCCATCATCGCGGCCGCGTTTCTGCTCGGGCTCATTGAAGAAAATCAGATCGCCATTTTGTGGCCGTGCGCGCTGCTCATTCTTTTTGCCGTCTTGCTCGGCGCCCCGTTGTTTACGGGCATGGCCGGGCTCGCGATGCTGCTCTTCTTCACGCACGACGGCACGCCAGCATCTGTTGTCGATACCATCTTCAGCTTGATTAACTCGCCTACGCTGCCAGCGATTCCGCTGCTCACGCTCTGCGGTTTTGTGCTCGCTGAAGGCGGCGCATCCACGCGTCTCGTACGTGCGGCGCGTGCGATTGTAGGCTGGATGCCTGGTGGTCTTGCGATCATGGTCGTCATTGTCTGTGCGCTCTTCACCACCCTCACGGGTGGGTCGGGCGTCACCATCATCGCACTCGGCGGCCTGATGATGCCCATCTTGCTCAAAGACGGCTATCCCGAAGGTTTTTCGCTCGGTTTAGTCACCGCAGCTGGCAGTTTGGGCCTGCTCTTTTTCCCTTCGCTTCCCGTTCTCCTTTACAGCGTCGTCGCAGAAACGGCGGCAGGCACGTTGTATCTGGCCGGTTTGCTTCCGGGCATTTTGCTCATTTTACTCGTGATCGCATGGGCCGTGTTTGTGGGCATCAAATACAAAACACCGCGCCATGCCTTCTCTTTCGCTGAAGCGCGCAGCGCGATTTGGGATGCCAAGTGGGAGCTCGCGATTCCGGGCGTGCTCATTCTAGGCTTCGTCACGGGGCTCACCACGATTGTCGAAGGGAGTGCGATAGCGGCGTTCCTCGCGATTGTGGTCGAGACCTTCGTCTTCAAAGATCTCACAGTGAAGAAAGATCTCCCGCGGGTGCTAACGCATTCGGGACGTCTGATGGGCGCCGTGTTGATTGTGCTCGGTGCTGCGATGGGTCTCACGGCCTACATCGTTGACGCAGAGGTGATCATCTCCGTGCTCGAGTGGGTGAAGACGCACGTTCACTCGCCGGTTGTCTTCCTCTTTGCGCTCAACGTGATTTTGCTCGTGCTCGGCAGTGTGCTCGAGATCTACTCCGCCATTGTGATTTTGGCGCCGCTCATTGTTCCCATGGGCAAAGCGTTTGGCATCGACCCGACGCACATGGGTATTATCTTCCTCGCAAACCTAGAGCTTGGTTTCTTGTTCCCGCCGGTGGGTTTGAACTTGCTGCTGAGCTCGTCGCGATTCGGAAAGCCGCTGCCGTACATGTACAAACAAGCGCTACCGTTCTTGTTGATCATGACTGCGGGCGTTTTGGCGATTACCTATATTCCGTGGATGAGTGTTGGCTTCATGCACCTGGTGTCGCCGCCGCCAGTGGCCGCGTCTGCAGAGCCCTCGAGTCTTCCTGCTGACTAAGTAGCGTTTCCCCACGTTCTTCCGCCGCACACGCAAACGCAAACGCAGACGGCGGCCGCTGACGCTGACGCGTACCCGTACGATGGTGCGAATCGAAACAACACCAATGATTGGTATTGTTCAGCGTTGAGAAGCGAGTCGTCTATCGCATGATTCGTGAAGGACTTTTCGTACGCGTCCTCGACCGCGTCGGCGTTTGCGTTTGCGTCGGCGTTTGCGTTTAGTGAACGCCCTGGGTGCCGAGCCAGCGTTCGGCGTCAATCGCAGCCATGCAGCCCGTGCCTGCTGCGGTGATCGCTTGGCGATAGATTGAGTCGGCAACGTCGCCGCACGCAAACACGCCTTCAATATTGGTGCGCGTGCCGTTTCCGAGCTTGAGGTAGCCCACATCGTCCATCGCGAGCGTGTCTTTGAACAGCTTGGTGTTTGGCTCGTGACCAATGGCGACGAACATGCCCTGGCAAGGGAGCGTGGTGAGCTCGCCAGTCTTGAGGTTCTTCACTTTCACGCCAGTGACGGCCTTGTCGCCGAGCACTTCTTCGATCGCGGAATTCCAGACAAAGGCAATCTTGGGATTGGCTTGCGCACGGTCTGCCATGATCTTTGAGGCGCGCAAAGTGTCGCGGCGATGCACCACTGTGACTTTGCTTGCGAACTTGGTGAGGAAGTTCGCTTCTTCCATGGCCGTATCACCGCCGCCCACAACGACGACTTCTTGGTTCTTGAAGAAGAAACCGTCGCACGTTGCGCAGGCGCTGACGCCGTGGCCCATCAGTTTTTTCTCGGACGGAATGTCCAGGTACTTGGCGGTGGCGCCCGTCGCGATGATCACGCTCTCGGCTTTGAACTCTTTGTCGCGCTGCCAAACGGTGAACGGACGTTTGCTGAGATCCACCTTGGTCACTTCGTCTTCGATCAGTTTGGTTCCAAAGCGGAGCGCTTGTTCTTTGAACAGCTCCATCATTTCGGGGCCCATGAGGCCTTTGGGGAAACCAGGGTAATTTTCGACTTCCGTGGTGATGGTGAGCTGACCGCCTGGTTGCATGCCCGAGAACATGAGCGGCTCCAGGTTCGCGCGCGCTGCGTAGATGGCAGCGGTGTAGCCAGCAGGTCCAGAGCCGATGATGATGACTTTGTGTGCGTTCGTCATGGTTCGCGCATGCCTCAAAACGTGTGCCCTGACAATCTGCGCCCGTTAGGAAGGCTTGCAAGGGCCTCGGCTCGGTCTTACGCTCGCGGCCCTCGGAGGTTCGCATGGAGTACGTTCCCGGTCTGAATGGGGTTCCGGCAGCTGAGTCGAAACTGTGCTTCATTGATGGCGCTAAGGGCGTGCTCGAATACCGCGGGTATTCAATTGAGGCGCTCGCCGAGCATTCCACCTTTGAAGAAACCGCTTATCTGTTAATCAAAGGCCGCCTGCCGAACCGCGACGAGCTCACCCGTTTTAAAGACGACCTCAGGCACCAT
>JBIKMD010000739.1:0-3616 GCA_044359465.1 Myxococcota bacterium | reverse complement strand
AATGCGTATCCCACGACTTGTGCGTGATGCGAGTCCGCGAAGTAGGCGAATCTACCGTTGGGGTGGAAGGCCACGCCGGTTGGGGAGTTTTCGACGATGATGGGAGTTGTGGCCACGTCCGTCAGTGCCCCCGTTATGGGACTGCGCGATATCTTCCAAAGCTTCCTCTCGAACGCGCTAGTGACGAATCCAAAGGCACCCGACGGGTGAATCGACAGGGTACCCGGTCCAGGTCCGACCGAAACCGGGCTGCCTGGCGCGTTCGACAATGCTCCATCGTTGGGGTCGATTTCGAATACCGTCAATTTGTCCGCATCAAAGTGGGTCGCATAGAGGTAAGTGCCATCGTGATCGATGGTCAGGCTGCTGCATTCCCATGAGGTGGGATAGGCGTTGAGAAATGACAACGCGCCTGTTTGACCATCGAGCTCGTACCTACGGATTGAATTTGGCGTTGCGTTGCTCACGTAGATGTAGTGACCAAGTCGGTCTATTTGCATTTCAGTGACTTCACCGTTTGTGGTCGGCATTGAGAGAACAGAAATCGGCGTTAGGTTTCCGCTTTCTCGATCTATTTGAAAGCTTTGTAGCTGCGGTGGTGAACGACTCGCCACGATCAGATACCTGCCAGATGGGTCAATCTCGAGTTCGTCGGCGCGTCCACCGGTATCAATAGTTTCTCTCATGAAAAGTCTGGATGTTTTTGCATTCCATTCCAATTTGGCGATTTTGGTACTGCCTCCCACATAGGCGAAACGCGGAGTTGGCGCGGTTAGCTCAAACGCGGCGGATTTGTTTCCAACGCTGGCTGTGATGACTGTGCTCCCGCCACCCACGCGTTGCGCTTCGCCCTGCTGAGATACCGTGGCGACTTTCGTGTTTGAGCTCAACCAGGTTGCGCTGTTCGTCAGGTCTTCCTCTTCACCAGCAAAGGTCGCAATGGCCTTCATCTTGGCGGGAGAGCCTGCGGTGATTGTGGAGCGGTCTGTCTCAATGCGCAGGAATTTTGGATTTCTGCTGATGGTGATTTGAGCCCGTTGCGAGATGTTCGAATTCGCCACGCTCGCCGCTATGACTGTATCGATGCCTGGTACACTAGGGGCCGTGTAGTAGCCTTCTTTGGTGATCGTACCAGCTCCGGCAATGCTGAAAGCAACCGCCGTCCCGTCACTCATATCGGCGATGAACTGGACAGTCTCATGTACCTCCAACGAAGCGAACTGTGGCGATAGAGTGAGAGCAGGTTGCGCCGCGAACTCGCTTGGGACTTCACACATTTCTTCTACGCAAATCGAAGGGACGACGCAGTTTCCAGGACAAAAGCCACCGCAGCCATCATCACCCGCGCATCTCGCAGTGCAGTTCGGCGCGCAGCATGCGCTACCTACGCATTCTACCGAGGGCTTCTCGGAGCGGATGGTACGACCACCGATCACGCATGATGACAAAAAGTAACGAGCGTGAACAAGGATTTCAGCACCAAGCTTGTTTAGCGTGAAATCTGCTTTTTGTCGGTCCCGGGCAGCTTGATGAGAAACCCCGGTGCGCCAACTGTGGCGAGCACCGTTAGCCTCAGACCTTGCTGGCCAGATCCTCGCAGTGCTTCACGAACTGCGTGAACTCGGGTGAGGTCTCGTCGAAGAGGGTTCGCAGGCCCTCGCTCAAGTCAGACGACACGGTGAGCGGAACCGTCGGTTTGACGATCGCAATGAGCCCCGTGATGGCACCGCGATGAATGGCGGGACCGAAACCTGAGCCTAAAATGACGATGGCTGCGCGCGACGCGAGCTTTTGGTTCTTCGTCATCGCGTCCGTGATCGCACTTCGCACCTCTGCAATCGGCGGCTTGGAGAGGCGGCTGCGAACGACAAAAAGTAGCTGCGCTGGGCGACCTAGTTCGCGGTTGAGCTTATGAAGAAGGCGCGTAGTCGTTTGCACGTGGCGTAGATCGGAAGACGCACCTTCGTAAGCGAACACGAGCGCGGTGTTTCCGCAGGAACCGATCCAGTGATTCTCGGTTTGTTCGTAGGAAACAATGGCGTTGCTCCCGGGCTTATCCATGGCGCCTCTCGTCTACGAGCGCGAGGGTCAGCCGTGCAGCTTCCGCGCTACCGGCGAGTCCAGTCATGCTTTTTTTGATCGTGCTTGCGTTTACTTTGTACATCTCGTCCGCGCGTAAACGTGCAAACGCCTCGCGTACCGCGGCAGGTGTCAGGTTGTTGCGATCGAGCGCGATGCCCGCTGCGATGCGCTCAACGCGCCTGGCGTTGGCTTCTTGCTCGCCACCGATGGGGAGCACGAGCAAGGGGCGACCAGCGGCGAGTGTTTCGTTCACTGTATTGTTGCCTCCGTGGGAAACCACGTAGTCGACGGCTGCGAGCACCGCTAACTGCGGCACCCAGCGCAGGATCAAAACACTAGGCGAGGCGAGTGGCTGCAGCGCATCATGAGACGCTCCCGCACTGACGACGAGCTGCACACCCGGTTGGGACAAACCGGAAATGAGCGCACGAAAGCGATCCGGATGCGAATTGAAGACGGTGCCGAGAGAGACGTACACTTTCGTCGCCTCTGCTTGGAGCTGGTCAAAAGGAAAATCACGCGTTTCGCTGCGGCCGTCGATACACGGACCCAGCCAGTGCGTGCGTGGGTAATCGCCCGTGCGCCCCTCTAGCGCAGGTGTTGTCGCCAAAAAATTAAGGTCTTGCGAGTAAGGTGCGTCGAACACACGCGCAGTGATAGGCGGCAGCCCGAGCTTGCGGCGAAGGACTTCAACGCGCGCGTCGATTGTGCGCGCGAGTTGTTCTCCTGCCGTGTACGGATAGTGGCCAGCAATCGGAAACGGCAGGCCTGCGTGAAAAAAAGCGATGAACGGAATCGAGCGGCGCTCCGCCGTCAGCCACGCAGCCAGGAATGCAAAATCCGCGATGATCACATCGGCTGGCGACGCGTCGAGCTCTGCCTCGAGCTGCCTCACTAGTGAAGGAATGCCCGCGCTCATCATGCGTCCAGCGAGGCGCATTTCGCTTGCGCCCGAGGTCATCGGCATCAAAGCGCCGTAAGCAAGCATGGGCAGCGCGGGGCGCAGAGGCACAAAACGCAGACCCGCAGCTTCGATCTTTTTCGGCATGGCCATCGCTGTCGTCAGCATCGATGGCAGTGGGATAGCCGGTAGTTGCATGGTCGTGGTCGCAAAGCGGACGTCAGCACCGGCCTCACGAAGCCGTTCGCCAACATTGAGTAGCGCTGTCATATGGCCCACTGAAGGATGTGCCACAATCAGCACGCGTGCTCGTGAGGAGGTGGGCATTGAGGCACGATAGATCGCGCGCTCGCAGTCACAAGAAAAGCTGCAGGGACACGCCCTACTGAGGAGGCGGCGACTTCTTGGCTTTTTGCTCGGGCAAGGCCGCGGCCGGTGCCGGTTTGAGGCGCAGCTGCCAGATGGCTTGCTTGGCCACTGGGACGAAGCCGATCTTTCGATAGATGCGTAGTGCTGCAGTGTTGGATGCGCGTACTTGCAATGATGCTGCGCGGGCGTTCTGCTTCGACAGCCGATCGAGCGCCCAGAGCACGAGCTCAGACCCAATACCTTGTTCGCGATAGTGCGGCATGA
>JBIKMD010000738.1:0-3622 GCA_044359465.1 Myxococcota bacterium | reverse complement strand
CACTCTTCGAACGGATGTGAACCGAGGGTCTCACTCATGAGGACGTCGGCTTTTTGCTTCAGGCTCACTTCGTACGAAGGCGCGTGGTGCCAGGTGATCACCTTGTCAAAGCCGTTGGCCTTGGTGATCCTCCTTCCAAGCTCGCACACGTCTGCTGCTTCAATCGCATGGACGCGTTTGGCTCCCGCTTTGGCTGCCAGCATGGACAGCAGACCGGTGCCGGCACCTAGGTCGACGACCACGTCACCGGGCTTCACTTGTTTAGAAATTGCCTGTGCGAACGCCGCGTTGCGCACTTTGTCGCGAAGCATCAAACGGTGCAACTCAACCATGGACATAGGTGGGGAGCTCTCTATCAGCGCCTTACCTTCGCCTCAATTACAGCGCTTAAGCCTACATCGTAATCTTATGTAAGTATCCGTAATTAATCGGATATTTTCTTGCGAACTAAACCCTAAGCGATAGGCTACTTGACATGCGGAAGGAAGTTCGTAGCTCGCCTCTTCCTGCTGGTCGCAACTGCGGCCTCCGTAGAACGAGTATCGCCTTTACCCTGCTTACTACTGGAATTTTGCTCAGCGCTAACGCGCACGCCCAAACCCTCGGACCGCGGTTGCGTGGCGCGTTCAGTGCCACACCCTCAGCCGCACGCGACGTGCAGCGTTTCGAAGACGCGACCGTGTTCGTCGAGGTGGATCCGGCACATATAGAAACATTACGCGCAAAATTCAAAGCGAGTGGCATCACGCTGCGTGGAGAAGGCAGCACCCTTGTGGCTCGCGGCCCTGCGAACGTGCTGGCCTCGCTCGCTGCCCAAAAGGGTTTGCGCCGGATGGAGCTCACGCCTCCGTTCAAACCGTTGCTTGACCGCAGCGTACTGGAAATTGGTGCCAAAGAAGTGCACGACGGCAACACCCTCAAAAGGCAGCGTCGCGGCAAAGGCGTGCTGATTGGCGTGCTCGATACCGGTATCGATCTGACGCACCCGGCGTTCCTCGACAAACAAGGGCGCCACCGTGTGATCGCAGTGTGGGACCAAGACGCCGATGGTAAAGGCCCACGCGGTTTCGACTACGGGCACTTGTGTGAACGCGATTCGATCGCGAATGGCAGCTGTCCAGTTAATGACCCACAAGGCCACGGCACGCACGTCGCGGGCATCCTGGTGGGCGCCATGGCTCCGCACATTGGCCTAGCGCCAGAGGCAGAGCTCGTCGTTGTCAAAAGCACGCGTTTCACCGACGTTGCAGGCGCGGTTGAGTGGATGTTCCGCGTCGCCCAGCAAGAGGGCAAGCCGATCGTCGTCAACCTGTCGATCGGTGGGCACCTTGGGCCACACGACGGACAGAGCGAGCTCGAAAAGTCGATTGAACGTCTCCAGGGGCCGGGCAAAATCGTCGTCGCTGCCGCTGGTAATGATGGAGCGACTCCGATTCATCTGGGCGGCATCATCAGCGAAGAGGAACGTCGGACCCAGCTCTCGTTGCCGGAGGCAGGTGCGGCGACCAGCACGCTCATGGAAATTTGGGAGCACGGCGTTGGCGGACCGCAGTTCTTCGTCGAGCTCTACAGCGCAGACGGCCGGCTCAAGGCGCGGGAGAATTTGATCGACGGCATCGAAGTGAATATCTCGGCAGACAAAGGCATGCGTGCGCGCGTAACCTACACCAAAGAGCTTCCGAACAAACAAAACCGCACGCACCATCTGTTTGCGATCGATCGCTCGGGCGTGGATGAAAAGTACTCGGACGACCGCTGGTTCTTCGGCTGGAAGTCGACGACGCGTTTTGACGCGTGGATCTCGACAGATGACTATCGTTACGGCAGCGCGAGCTTCGCCACAGAGGTCGACGCTGCGATTCCGAACGTAGTGCATGGCGATACCAACATGACATTGACCATTCCCGGCACCGCGCGTGGGGTGATTACGGTGGGTTCATATGTCACCCGCACTGAGTGGGAAACATCTCAAGGCCGTACCTACCGCTTGAGCAAAGTAGAGATGGCGCGCCTGTCTGACTTCTCGAGTATCGGACCAACGGCGGCGCCTGAAGTGACTGGAGAGAAGCCAGATTTGATTGCACCAGGGCAGCTGATCGCTGGACCTCGATCGGTTTCTGCGTCGCTCTCGAGCACGCTCTCCCTCGATGAGTATTTCGCGGTCATGCAGGGCACGAGCATGTCGGCGCCGCACGTGGCCGGGACGGTCGCGTTGATGTTGGAGCTGAACCCAGAGCTGGAGCCCGACGCAGCGAAAACCATTCTGGTTGAAACTGCCACCACTGATGATCATCTCGAAGGTGTCGCGCCGAACGACCACTCTGGTTACGGCCGTTTGAACTCACTCAATGCAATGGCGCGCCTCGAAGGCACGCCCCGTATCGCAAAAGGTTGCGACGCCCTGTCGCTAGGAGAAGGCATGACTTTCGTTTGTATGATGATGATGGCCGCTTCGATGCATCTTGTTCTTCAGCGCCGCTTGCGCCTCTTTCGCTTGCGTTCGATGAAATCGAATCAGTAGAAGCTGCGCCGAAGGGCGGGTAGAAACAATGGATGCGTGCCATTGTTCTCGCCTTGATGCTCCTTGTTCCCTCTGTAGCGTTGGCGGATGACCCCATGTGGACCGAGGCGCGTCCACTTCCTGCCCCTGGCAAACTGCACGGGATGTACCGTGGCGGCCTTGTCGCGCGGCTCAATCCGCTCGGATTGTTCGTGAGCGGCACCTTGATGGCGCGTACGCGCTTGTACACTTCTGAAGCCATGGCGCTGCGCGAAAACTACTTTGCATTCGGCGGGACCACACTCATCACGCCTGCATTCGCGCGCGTGGGTGCGATACTCGAGCTCCAACCGCTTAGTGTTCTGCAAATCAATGCGGCGTATGAGCTGATTGGTTTTTTCAGGACCTTCGAGTTCATGCAGTCCTACCCAAGCGCTAGCGCGGAGTCATCCGATACCCAGCTCAAAGCACTCAAGGCGGCGGGCACCAACTACGCCACCTTGGGCGGGATGTTCACGCTCGGTGTGACCTTGCAGCTCAAGTTCGGTCCCATCGCGCTCAAGTCCGTCTTTCGGGCGCTACTTTATGACATGAAGTTACGCGACGGCGATCGCGTTTGGTATGACAGCACGCTGGACATCGTCTCGCCAAGAAACGGGTGGGTCATCACCGATGACACTGATCTTCTTTTTGTGACCAAGTTCGGCTTTGTTGCGGGCGCCCGTTACTCGGTCACACATTCGATCATGAACGCCGAAAGTTATGCACCCGGCGAAACGCCAAGCGCGACGTTCAATCCGGTCACCCATCGTTTGGGGCCGTTTTTTGCGTACACGTTCTATGATCGAGAAGGAGCGAAGTTCAACGCGCCCACGCTGGTGCTGATTGCGCAGTGGTGGCTGAACCATCGTTATCGAACTGGACAAGACGTCAGTCAGGCGATCCCTTGGTTGGTAATCGCGTTCACCTATAAAGGCTCAATCATTTAGCGCGCGCTGATCGTGGTGGCCTTAGGCGGCGGAATGCGCAACGGACGGCGTGACGCTTCTTGCACGCGTTTTTGTTCCAGCTCCATGGGGCCAAGGTCCGCGAGCGCTTGGGGCGCAACAGCCGTGGGCGTAG